>DATGVV010000091.1:0-6536 GCA_035299885.1 Chloroflexota bacterium
CCCTGCCGCGAGGCGTTTGGCTAACGTTGGCATAACGCTTAGCTTACGGCATGGCACGCTTGTGGTGTGGACAAAGTACACCTGACCTGGCGGGACATCGAGGACTGCGTAGCCAGGCTGATCGGGCAGTTGGACCGGGACTACGACTGCATGCTGGTCGTCACTCGCGGCGGGCTGGTGCCGGCCTGCCTCATCAGCGAGCGGATCGATCTACGCAACATCCTGGTAGCGGCAGTGATGTTCTACACCGGCGTGGACCAGCAACTCGAAGCACCCATTTTCCTGCAGTTCCCGGCCGATCCGCTGCTGGCGGGCAAGAACATCCTGATTGTGGATGACGTCTGGGACAGCGGCCGGACCATCATGGCCGTGAAGGAGCGCGTCCAGGACGCTCAGGGGCAGCCCACGATTGCGGTGCTCCACTACAAGCCAGACCGGTCTCAGTTCCCGCGGGCCAAGCCCGATCTCTACGGTAAAGAGGCCTCCGGCTGGCTGGTGTATCCATGGGACCCGGAGAACAAGCACACCCTTGGC
Organism: Chloroflexota bacterium; assembly: GCA_035299885.1. GTDB lineage: Bacteria > Chloroflexota > JAJPGV01 > JAJPGV01 > JAJPGV01 > DATGVV01. Next base: position 535 of record DATGVV010000091.1, read on the forward strand.
CTTAGCGGCGGATGACCTCGCCGGTGAGCACCTCGTACGGCGCCGCGGAACCACGTGGCATCATTCAGCCGTGCCTGGCGACCCCCACCCGTTAGGGAGCGATCCCGACTCGTATCTGGAGCGGCTGAGTTACCGCCAAACCAAGGCCAACCACGGCAAGCTGGGCTACGTGATGGGCCTGGGATTGCTGTTCCTGGTGTTCATCAGCTTATTTCTGTGCGGACTCGTGGGGAGCTTTTTCCTGCACGGACCTCTGCTCCAGCGCTAGACTCCAATCATGGGCCGCTCGCTCAAAATTGGCTCCGTCCGCGGCATCGACGTGCGCCTGCACATCACGTTTCCGCTGATCGTGCTGTGGGCGGCATTCGACTGGGGCTCCAGCTCCTACCTGGGCTGGAGCGGCGCACTCTACGGCGCGCTGCTGGTGCTGCTCCTGTTCGTGTGTGTCGTGCTTCACGAGCTGGGGCACAGCCTGGTGGCCATCCACTTCGGCGGCAGCGTGAAAGACATCACCCTGCTGCCTATTGGCGGCGTGGCCCAGATGCGGCGCATACCGGCCAAACCGGCGCACGAGCTGCTCATCGCCCTGGCAGGACCGGCCGTCAACATCGCCATCGCCGCGCTGCTCGGCCTGGTGATCTGGTCTTCAGGCGGCGGACACGTCCCGATTATCTGGCGGCTGATGCGCATAGCGCTCACGCCTAGCCCCAACGGGCTCCTCGTGTACCTGTTCCTGGCTAACGCCGGCATGGCGTTGTTCAACCTGATTCCGGCCTTCCCAATGGACGGCGGGCGGGTGTTCAGGGCGCTCCTGACCATGGCCACGAACCACCTGCGGGCAACGCTGGTGGCCGCGCGGACGGGTCAGCTGGTGGCTGTTGGCTTCCTGGCGGGGGCGGTCTATTTGATGAGCCCGATGCTGCTGCTGGTGGGCTTCTTCATTTTTACCGGCGCGGCGCAGGAGCTGCGCGGCGCCCAGGTGCGGCGCGTTCTGACAAGCATCACCGCTGGCCAGGCGGTCGGCCCCAGCTCCGCGCCAGTCCTGGAGCCCGACCAGGCCCTGGGCTCGGTCACCCAGCTGGCGGTGTTCAGCCACGAGCCGGACTTCCCAGTGATGCGTGATGGAGAGCTCCTGGGCGTGCTCCACATCCCCGACCTGAACGCTGCCATCCGGGAGCATGGGCCGTGGGCTCCGGTGAGCTTGGCGATGACCGTACAGCGGTTGAGCGCCAACGCCAGCGACTCGCTGTTTGACGTGGAGCAGCTGCTGGCCGAGCACGAGGCGGAGGCCGTGACGGTGAACGGCGACAACGGCTTCCTGGGCATCTTGACCCGACAGCGCATTGGGCAGCTCTACGCCCGAGCTTTCGCCGCCCGTTCCTAAAGCGCTCACGATCGCCGGCTCGGACTCGGGCGGCGGCGCCGGCATCCAGGCCGACCTGAAGACGTTCGCTGCCTTCAGCGTATATGGCGCGAGCGTCATTACGGCGATCACGGCGCAGAACACCCGCGGTGTGCATCGCGTCCAAGCAATGGAGCCGGGGATCGTGGGCGAGCAGCTCGACGCGGTGCTCGGGGATATCGGAGCGGATGCCGCCAAGACCGGGATGCTGGCCAGCGCGGCCATCGTCGAGATTGTGGCCGAGCGACTTCGCCGGCATCGCCTCCACAAGCTCGTGGTGGACCCGGTGCTGGTGTCGACCAGCGGGCATCCACTGCTCGAGGCCGAGGGCGTCAAGGCGCTCAAATCCAGGCTGCTGCCGCTGGCACTGGTGGTCACGCCCAACCTGCCGGAGGCCGAAACGCTGACCGGCCTGCAAGACGCAAGGGAGGCCGCCCGAGCGATCCGCGATCTGGGGCCGCGCATGGTCGTGATCAAAGGCGGGCATCGCGTCAGCGACGCCGACGACCTGCTGTTCGACGGCGCGGAGTTCCAGGTGATCCACGCCGAGCGTGTGAACACGCCGCACACCCACGGCACCGGCTGCGCCTTTTCAGCGGCGATTGCAGCCGGCCTGGCGCGTGGCCTAGACGTGCCGGCAGCGGTCGATCGGGCCAAACGTTATGTCACGGCCGCGCTTCAGCAAGCCTATGCCGTTGGCCACGGAATCTCGCCTGTAAATCACTTCCCCAGCGGCTGGCCGGAGTGATACACTGCCGGTCAGTACGGGAGCTTGGGAAACCGGGCTGAGAGGGCGGACGAACCGCCGACCGTTAGACCTGACCCGGGTAATACCGGCGGAGGAAGGGAGTCGATCATGGCCATCATGATTGAGAAGCGGCCGAAATCCACGACGGCCGAAGATGCGTCAAGCAAGGCATACGTCCAGGGCAGCCGGCCGGATATTCGCGTGCCCATGCGCGAGGTGCGGCTGGCCGACACGGATAGCGGTTACGGCGGCGGCTCGAACGCGCCGGTGCGCGTGTACGACACCAGCGGGCCCTACACCGATCCTGATGTCGTCACCAACTCCCGCCAGGGGCTCGACCCGCTGCGCCTGCCATGGATTCTCGAGCGCGGCGACGTCGAAGAGTACGACGGGCGCGACGTGCTGCCCATCGATAACGGCTACAAGCCGAACGACCCGCGCGCCAACCGCGAAGTGTTTCCCGCCTTACGACGGAAGACCCTGCGAGCCAACCCTGGACGTGCGGTCACGCAGATGCACTATGCGCGCCAGGGCACCATCACGCCCGAGATGGAGTACATCGCCCTCCGGGAGGGCTGCGATCCGGAGTTCGTGCGCAACGAGGTCGCCATCGGGCGGGCGATCATTCCGGCCAACGTCAACCACCCCGAGAGCGAGCCGATGATCATCGGCCGCAACCTCCTGGTGAAGATCAACGCCAACATTGGCAACTCGGCCGTGGCCTCGTCGATCGATGAGGAAGTCGAGAAGATGACGTGGGCCATCCGCTGGGGCAGCGACACGGTGATGGACCTGTCGACCGGCAAGAACATCCACACCACGCGCGAGTGGATCATCCGCAACTCGCCGGTACCAATCGGCACTGTGCCCATCTACCAGGCGCTGGAAAAGGTCGGCGGCAAGATCGAGGAGCTGAACTGGGAGGTCTACCGCGACACGCTGATCGAGCAGTGCGAGCAGGGGGTGGACTACTTCACCGTCCATGCCGGCGTGCTGCTGCGCTACGTGCCGCTCACCGCCAAGCGCGTGACCGGCATCGTATCCCGCGGCGGCTCAATCCTGGCCGGCTGGTGCCTGGCGCATCACCAGGAAAACTTCCTGTATACAAACTTCGAAGAGATCTGCGAGATCTTGACGGCCTACGACGTGTCGTTCTCGCTTGGCGACGGTCTGCGGCCAGGCTCGATTGCCGATGCCAACGACGAGGCACAGTTCGCTGAGCTGCGCACGCTGGGCGAGCTCACGGATATTGCCTGGAAGCACGACGTGCAGGTCATGATCGAGGGCCCCGGCCACGTGCCGATGCAGAAGATCAAGGAGAACGTGGACCTGCAGATGGAAGTCTGCCACGAGGCGCCGTTCTACACCCTCGGGCCGCTGGTAACCGACATCGCGCCGGCGTACGACCACATCACCTCAGCAATCGGCGCGGCCATGATCGGCTGGTACGGCACAGCCATGCTGTGCTACGTCACCCCCAAGGAGCACCTGGGCCTGCCCGACAAGCAGGATGTGAAGGACGGCGTCATCGCCTACAAGATCGCCGCCCACGCGGCTGACCTGGCCAAGGGCCACCCCGGCGCGCAGGTGCGCGACAACGCCCTCTCCAAGGCACGCTTCGAGTTCCGCTGGCGCGACCAGTTCAACCTGTCGCTAGACCCGGAGACGGCTGCGGCCTACCACGACGAGACACTGCCCGCCGAGCCGGCCAAAGGCGCGCACTTTTGCTCGATGTGCGGCCCTCACTTCTGCTCGATGAAGATCACGCAGGATGTGCGCGACTACGCGGCCGCGCACGGTTTGAGCGAAGACCAGGCCATCGAGGTGGGCCTACAAGAAAAGGCCAAGGAGTTCCAGCAGGCCGGCGGGTCGGTCTACGTAGAGGCTTCAGCCTGAGACAGGAGGGCCGCTCGAATCGAGCGGCCCTCTTCAATTCAGTGGTGGTAGGGGTTGTAAGGACTGCCTGGCCCTGACGAGACCATGCCCCAAAGGGCGATAAGGGGCAGCGCGATAAGGCCGATGCCGATGAGCCAATACCAACCAAAGATCAGGCCGGCAGCCAAGGCCGCGCCGCTCACGCAGACTCCGACGATGTACCAGAACAGATCCATGCGGCCACAATCTTAGCGGACCATGCCGTAGAACTTCGCGGGCTTGACCACCAGGACGACTCGGCGGTCCCGCACCATGGCTTCGTCGTATTCCTGCCAATTAGGATGGTCCTCGCCACGCACGCGCTTGTAGTAGCGGCGCAGCTCTGGCAGGGTGCGCTCGTCGTCGATGAACTCCGTTGACCCCTCGACCACTGCGTAGCTGTACCAGTTGCTCAGGTCCAGGCAGAGCATGCTGACACGCGGATCGCGCAGCAGGTTCTTGGTCTTGGCACGATCTTTGGTGACCGACACTTTGAGGGTGCCATCGTCATCCAGGTAGTAGGCGACATTGGACAGCTGCGGGCGGCCGTCGCGCTTAATAGTCGCCAGCACGGCGGTGTGATTGCGAGCCACGTACTCGCGAGCCTTCTGTTCGTCCATGATGGCGATTATGAGCCGTCAGGCATCAGCCTGATATATTGAGAGCCCCATTGGCTAACGACACCTTCGAGCTGGGCCGGGCCACAGGTCTCCTGGCCGACGCCGTGGGCGCGCCGGGCAACCGGCGCTTCCGCATCTTGGCGCGGAACGAGTTCGACATGGCCAACCTGTGGGTCGAACGCGAGCAGCTGCAAGCCATGGCCGCCGCTATCGACAAGCTGCTGACGGAAGTCCCGGGCGCCGCAACGGTCGACGATCCGGACCGGCCGCCGCGCGAGGGGCCGGTGTCGTTCGATATGCGGCCCAACCTTGAGCTGCGTGTCGGTCAGCTGGCGCTGGGCTACGACGAGCGGAACAAGCTGTTCGTGCTGCTGGCCCACGATTTGGAAGCTGAGGAGGGCTCGCAGCCGGCCTTCACCTGCCTGGTGAGCCGCGAGCAGCTGCAGGCCTTTGGCTTCGCCGTCTACGGCCTCATGGCGGCGGGCCGGCCGCGCTGCCCGATCTGCGGCCGCCCAACCGACGCCGGCGAGCACGACCACGCGGAGTCCAACGGGCACAACAAGGGAGGTTGAGATGCCGTTCAGCGAGGACGAAATCCGCCACCGGCTGCCCGAGCTGGATGGCTGGGAATACGATGGCAAGCAGCTCACGCGGCTATTCGTACTGCCGTCGTTCGTGGACGCGGTTCGTTTCGTGCAGCGGATAGCAGAGGCGGCCGAACGCGCCGCCCATCACCCGGACATCGACATCCGCTACGACACTGTGCGGCTGCACCTGATGACGCATTCCGAGCACGGCATCACCGACAACGACTTCGATCTGGCCAAGGAGATCAATCGCGCGGCCACCTCCTCTTGAAGCTCACTTTCCTGGGAACCAGCGCCGCCTGGCCGAGCGCGCGCCACAACAATGTGTGCTTCGTGGCGCACACCCACGAGCCCATCCTGTTCGAGTGCGGGCCCAGCATCCTACACCAGCTGGCGGTGGCGGGTATAGATCCGGGCACGATCCGGACAGTCATCGTGTCGCACATCCACGGCGATCACTCGCTGGGCTTGCCGATGTTGCTGACGGCGGCCCAAATCGCCCGGCGGCGGCACCCGCTCACGGTTTGCCTGCCGGCGTCGGCCGTTGAGCCGCTGAAGCGCATCTGCACCACCGTCTATCCCGGCCTGGGCAAGATCGTGAGTTCGCTGGTGGAGTGGCTGCCGCTGCCGGAAGAGGGCTCGGGCACGTTCGCGCTGCCCGGTCGGGCGAGCGCGACGACGGTGCGCGCGGCTCACTCTGTGCCGGTGGTGTCGACCCACGTACGCTTCGA
>DATGVV010000092.1:0-2956 GCA_035299885.1 Chloroflexota bacterium
CTCGGCCACGGCCGGCACGTTGACGTTGAGGAGGATGCCCTGGGGCAGGCCGCCCTTCTCGACCACGGTCGACGTGAGCTTGCGGGCAAACTTGGCCGCCGCGCTGAAGTCCGGATTGGAGAAGGTCGCCAGCGAGATCGCGATCGATGGAATGCCCAGGATCGCGCCCTCAGTAGCCCCCGACACCGTGCCTGAGTAGATCACCGCCGTGCCGATGTTGGCGCCCAGGTTGATGCCGGACACGATGACGTCCGGGCGCTCATCCATGATGGCGTGGACGGCCAGCTTCACGCAGTCAGCCGGCGTGCCGTTGACGGCGTAGCCGAAGAACTCACCATGGCGGTTCACCTGGTTGATGCGCAGCGGATTCCAGAGGGTGATGGCGTGCCCAACGGCGCTCTGCTCGCTGGCCGGCGCAATGGCAATGACCTCGCCCAGCAGCTTCATCTCGCAGAACAGGGCATAGATGCCGTCGGCGAAGATGCCATCGTCGTTCGTCAGCAGAATCTTCACGTCAACAACTATTGCTCGAACAGCTCGATGCGCCGCTTGATGGCCGGATGGTCATGCAGCAGCAGCTCCACCCAACGCGGCGGATCGACTTCTGCCAAATTCTGATTGGCCAGGCGAATCATACTGGCCACGAAGGCACGCGGCCGCGTGGCCATGCGCAGGGCGTACGCATCGGCACGCCGCTCGGCCACGCGGCTGGCCCAGTTGGTCAGCGGCGTGAACACAGCCGTCCAGAAGCCGAACAGCAAGCCGATGACGGGCATGTTCTGGGCGTCCTGCAGCTCGTCGAAGCCATGAGCCTGCAGTACAAGGAAACAGATGTCCGTGAGCCACAGTGCGGCGACGGTCGTGAGCGACTGCAGCGCGATCGCGCGCCAGATGTCGCGGTGCACATGATGGCCAAGCTCGTGCGCCAGCACGGCCTCGGTCTCATCGTGAGTGAAGTTGTGGGTCAAGGTATCGCCAACGACGATGCGGCGGGTGTTGCCCCAGCCCATCAGCGCGGCGTTGGCGGCCGTGGTCTTGGCGCTCAGGTGCATGGTGAACACGCCGCGCACCTTCGCGCCCGCGTTGCGGGCCAGCTCGACGAGCCGTTGGGTCAGCTCCGGATCGTCAAGCGGCGTGAACTTGAAGAACAGCGGCGCAATCAGCACCGGCGCCAGGTTCGCCAGAATCACGGTGAACAGCAGGAGAACGCCGGCGTCGATCAGCCACCACCAGGCCGGCTGGAGCCGCATGAACAAGTAGGTCAGCTCGACCATCGCGCCGCCGATCACGATGAGCAGCGCCAGCGCCTTGAGCTTGTCGGCGAACCAGCTCCGCACTGTCTGCGTCGATAGCCCGTAGCCGCGCGACAGCTGGTAGCCGATCCAATCATTCGGCAGGCTGACTATCTCCCAGCCAGCCACAATGCCCACGAACAGCGCGATGATCGCCGCCGCGCCAAACACGTGCAGCCCTGCCAGGCTCAGCCCGACCTGCCAACCCACCAGATAAGCCAGCGCCAGGAACACACCGGCAAACATCAGCGCCCGCTTCTGCTTGGCGTAGGTCTTGGCCAGCCTCTGCCGCGCAGGATCGAGCACGGGTTCGTCAGGCGCCATGGACCACCTTCTCCAGCTCTTCGCGGGCGATGGCGCGCTCGTCCCAGGGAATCTTGCGGTCGGCGGCCACGATCATGGAGCGCTCGTGGCCTTTACCGGTGATGAGGACGACGTCGCCTGGCCTGGCTTCCGAGAAGGCGAGGGCCATGGCTTTGCGGCGATCGAGCTCGACGGTGTAGTTGCCTCCGGAGGCGCCAGCCTCGATCTCGCGCACGATCTGGAGCGGGCCTTCCGAGTGAGGGTCCTCGTCGGTGAGCACGAAGAAGTCGGCCAGCCGGGCGGCGGCCGCGCCCATCAAGGGGCGCTTCGAGCGGTCGCGCTCGCCGGAGCAGCCGAAGACCACCAGCAGCCGGCCGCCTGAGGCCTCGGCCAAGGCGCGGCCCTCCGTAAGTACGCTGACGAAGGAGGCGGGCGTGTGGGCATAATCGACCAGCACACGAAAAGGTTGGCCGGCGTCGATTCGTTCCATGCGCCCCGGAGCGGGCCGGACGCGGCGCAACCCCTCGGCAATCTCGTCGAGGCTCAGCCCCTCTGCCGAGGCTATGGCTGCCGCGGCCAGGGCGTTGTAGACGTTAAACCGGCCGAGCAGGGCCAGCTCGACGTCGGCATGGCCGTTGGGCCCGCGGAGGCGAAAAATCAGCGAGCTCTGCCAGTAGCCGACGTCGCTGGCGCGGAAGTCGGCCTGGTTGTCGACGCCGTAGGTCAGGATGCGGGGACCCTCACCCTGCCCTCTCCCGCCGCGGCGGGAGAGGGTTTCGGAGAAGTACTCGAGGCTGGAGTCGTCCGCGTTCAAGATGGCTACACCTGAGGGCTTCAGCTGCTCGAACAGGCGGCGTTTGGCGGCCAGGTAATTCTCGTGCGTCTTGTGCCAGTCCATGTGGTCGCTGGTGACGTTGGTCACCGCGGCGACGTCGAAGGCGCAGCCGCGCAGCCGCTCCTGCTCGAGGCCCTGTGAAGTCGCCTCCAGCACGGCATGGCTGCGGCCGGCGTCCACCATCTGGCGCAGCAGCCGGTGGATCTCCAGCGCCTCCACCGTCGTCTGGCGGGTGAGGTTGTCCCACTGCCGCTGGCCCACTTTGAAGTCGGTGGTGGTAGCAAAGCCGGTTGACCGCCCCGCTGCCTCCAGAATCTGGCTGACCAGCTGGACCGTGGTCGTCTTGCCGTCCGTGCCGGTGACGCCGATCACCCGCAGGTGCGACGCCGGGTAGCCATAGAAGGCCGCAGCGAGGTCCGCCAGGGCCTGGCGGGTGCTGGGCACGACCACCTGCGGCACGTTCGCCTCTACGAGCCGCTCGACGACCGCGGCCACGGCTCCGCTCGCTGCCGCCACCGCCACGAAA
>DATGVV010000093.1:0-2149 GCA_035299885.1 Chloroflexota bacterium
GGGAACTGCTGCGGCCCGAATTTCGTCGGAAGGATGGGGACTAACACGCTGGATCACGTTTCGGAGCTGCTCTCGCCGTACCTCGACGGGCAGGTAACGCCCGTTGAGCGGCAGCTGGTCGAGGATCACGTGCAAGCCTGCGCGGAGTGCGGCGCGGAGCTGGAGGAGCTGCGTGCCCTGAAGGGCATGCTGGGCCGGCTGCCGCAACGGCAACCGCCGCGCTCATTCGTTTTGGGGCCGCGACCTGAGCGTCCGGCAGCTTTGAGTGGAACGATCGGAGGCTTCGCCCGAGCGCTCAGCTCGGCAGCGGCTGCGCTGGTGGTCGTGGCAGTTGGCGTCTCGCTCATCGTCCAAGGCTTGCCGCGCAACACCACGTCGGTGGCGGCGCCGGCGCTGGATGTGGCGTCCGCGCCAGCACGCGCTCAGCCGGTGCCCATCCAGGCAGCGGCCTCCGCCCAAGCCGCGGCGCGACCAGCGGCGAGCGCCGCGGCACAGGCGCCCGCCCAAGGGGCCGCCCCAGCGCAAGCGGGAGCGCGAGCACAACCTAGCGGGGGGCCAGGTCTGGCGCCTGGCTCCGCTGCCGCTAACGCCGCTTCGTCAGGGGCGACGTTGCCGGCGCCTTTTGCGGGTGGAACTCCGGCGTCGGCGGCGCAGCCAGGCCAGGGCGGCATCAACGTGCCGCGATTAGCGGGGGAGCTGCTTCTGCTGCTGGCGGGGCTGGGGCTGGCGATCTACAGCGTGCGTTGGTGGCGGAGCTGAGGGATCAGCCGGGGTGAGCGAGCACCGGCCGGAACTGCACGTCCAGGATCACACTGCGCACGCCAGGTACGGTCATGGCCTTGTCACGCAGCGTGTCTTCGATTTGGCCATCGTCGATGGCCGTCACGATGCCGCTAATGCGCACTACGCCCTCGCTGGCCTCCACCTGCAGTGGGATATCGTTCGTGGCCGGATCGGCCAGCAGGGTAGCCTTTACGCGAGCGCCCACTGTTAGGTCTTGCAGAGCTCTGGTCGACTCGGCCGTAGGCTGGAACTCCGGCTGCTGGGCCAGCGAAATCACGATCTCGGCGGCGGTACCCAGGCTCATCCGCTCGACGTTGAGCACGACGTCGTACAGAGCTGGGTCTCGCCAGTCGACCTCGAACAGTTCGCGCATGCGGTGGTAACGCTCGTCGTCGATGCGCTCGACGTACTTGGTGGCCGCTTCGCGATCCAGCTTCTCGCGCTCCATGGCGCCCCGGATGCGGCGCTCCAACGGTGCGATGAGCCGCACCTTGAGTACGTGGCCCACTCCCGCAAGCAGCTGCTGGCCCGCGTGCCCGTGGTACACCAACTGGCCTTCCTGGGCCAACTCGCACATAGCGGCCTGGACGAACACGATGTAGCGCTCGCGCGATCGGGTAAGCCATTCCCAGAAGCTCGGCTTCTTCTCGAACAGCTCGGACAGCTTGGGCTCCGGCACGCCGTAGCGCTTGGCGGCCTCGAGCAGCACCTCGCGGCTGACGCAGCGATAGCCCAGGCGTCCGGCTACTCGCTCGGCCAGCTCCTGTCCGCCACTGAGTGAGCCGCGGGAGATGGTGATGATCGACATCGCGCTGGCCGTAGCCTAGCAAAAAGGGGCAGGCTTGAAAACCTGCCCCTGTTCGTCGCTTCGAAGCTGCTAGTGAGCGGGTACCCCCTCGCGCTGTTCTTCGGCGTCCATCTCGGACTCATGATGCTGCTGGACCGCACTGTAGAACTCGTTCAGCGCCTGGACTACTTCTTTGGGATCGCGTCCGTCGGCAGTGCCCTCAACGCGCTTGAGCCAGGCGATGGTGAGGTCGACGGTCAGCTCTATGACCGACTTCTGAACCCGGCGAAGCCTGAATTCCGGAGTTTCTTCCGGACTCAACCGAGCGTTGCCCCGGGATAGTGGCCGTGGCCGTTGGCTTCCGGTGGCGAGCTGGGTCCGCTGTAGCCGTTACCGCCAGCGTGGCCGTCGCCTTCCGTTGGCGGGGACGACTCATAGCCCGGGCCAATGGCCGTCTCACCGTGGCCGTTGCCATTGGCCTCGCCGGCCTCCTTGCTGGTGCCGGCGCCCACCAGGACGGGAGCACCTTCACGCTCCTCGGCAGCGCGGCGGGCGATGCGCTCTTCCACCTCGCGCACG
>DATGVV010000094.1:0-2664 GCA_035299885.1 Chloroflexota bacterium
GCGGGCGTCATAACTAGTTCGAGCGAGCGGGGATCGCTTCGGAGAGCGGCCGGGTCAGGTCAGCTAGCTCGGGACCGCCGTGCGAGCGCTGGCGCCAGCGTTCGCGTATTGCCGCCAGGACTTCCTCGATATCGAAGGCGCGCTGAGCGAGCAGTCGCATGCACAGGCCACCAAGCGCCAGCTCGGACACTCCGAATTGCACAACCGAGGTGATCGGCATGGTGCTGGCATCGAAGGGCTCGGGATCGGGGCCGATCAGGTAGGCCGAGGCGAAGTAGCCATACGGGCCAAGCTGCGAACACAGCATCGAGGCTCGCGGCTGCACGACCTGGCGTTCACGGGCGACCAGCGTGCCATCGCGCAAAACGTCTAAGTCCGAACGCAGCTCGTCATAGGCGAATAGCTCGCCGAGATGCGTGCGGCCGGGCGCCACGGCCTCGGCTACCAGCAGCCGTGCGCTGCCAGCCATAGCTATCGATAGCCGGGTGTGGTGGGTAGCTCCGGCATGCGGTACGAGCGCATGCGGAACGTAGCTCAGGGAAGCACCGTCATGCAGGCACATCGACCACGTCTGTGATGAGCGTCCGCTGTGCAGCTGAGTGGCGGCCTGAGTGCGCAGCTCCAGCTCCGCGCCACGCTCGACGACGATCTCAGCCTGCAGCTCATCACCGTCGAGCAGTCCCCCAGAGGGAGTAAGGAGGACCAGCTGCAACCACTCATCGGCGGCACGCTGAGGCCGGAGGATCTGCAGCGGGAACTCGCAGTGAGCCTCCAGCAGCGTGCTCCTGCCCTTCTCCAGCCCGACTCGGAGCGCCAGTCGACCGTTCAATGGTGGTGTACGTGAGCAATGTCGAAGTCGACTGACCCGCGGCGATGCCCCTCAGCAAGGCGCGCGGTCACCCAGATGGTCAGCTGATCCACGCCAGCGTCGTGCCGCAGATCCGTCAACACTACTGGCCGGCCGGAGCGAAGGGCGAGGGCATCACGCTGCATGACCGCCAGGGATGCGCCCACATGGTCGGCCAAGTCGATCTTGTTGATGACGAGCAGATCGGAGTGCGTTTGGGCCGGCCCACCCTTGCGCGGGATTTTCTCGCCGCCGGCGACGTCGATTACGTAGATGGTGTAGTCCACCAGCTCAGAACTGAACGTGGCCGCCAAGTTGTCGCCGCCCGACTCAATGAGCAGTAGCTCGAGAGACCGCAAATGGGCCTCCAGCTCCTCCACAGTGTTGAGATTGATAGAGATGTCGTCGCGGACCGCCGAATGCGGGCAGGCGCCAGTCTCCACGCCGCGGATTCGCTCTGGCGGCAGCGAGCCGGCACGGACCAGGAAGTCGGCGTCTTCTCGCGTGTAGATGTCGTTGGTGATGACGGCCATGTCCACACTGTCACGCAACCCGCGGCAGAGGGCGTTGACCAGCGCTGTCTTGCCCGAACCCACCGGCCCGCCGATACCAAATCTGATGGCGCTCACGAAATGAACAGCCTCGAGAACTGGTGATCGTGCCGCATGCCGGCCAGATCGAGCCAGGGAGTGAAGCAGCCAGCCTCGTCCAGTGGCACGCGTTGTGAGCGATCAATCGCGGCGCGAATCGCTGGCTTGAGGTTCTGCAGCAGCTGCTGGACTCCCGACTGCCCGATGCGTCCCAGCCGCTGCGCCGCCGAGAGTTGCTGTCGTAGCGTCTGCCAAGCGTGCACCGCCAATCCATCCTCCAGCGTGATGTCCCAATGACGCAACACGGATCCCAAGACGATCGGCTGGTGCTCCACGCCGGAGGCCGCGGCCCGCGCCGGCAGGCCACCCGGCCGCACCTTGACCGCCGCACGCAGGAAGCTGTGCCCGATGGAACGTGATGCCTGCCGGGCCTCGCGCACCGGCGTCAGCACATCGGCCAGCTGATCAAGCTCGATCAATCGCGCCACGCCAGCGGCCTCGTAAGCTTCCCGGAGCAGCGGCAGCTCCACTCGTGCCAAGCTCTCGAACAGTCGGACGCGCAAAATGCTTTCGAGATCCAGCTCGCCCTGAGCATCAAGCCACTCCAGACCAAACGAATGAGCGTAGCTGCCGCTGGGGAAGGTCGAGTCGGCCAGCTGCAGGATGTCCAGCAGCGGAAAGCTGGCTGTGGCCATCTCGAGCTCGCGAAGGCTGTAATCATGCTTCATAGCGCCCTCAGAACAGGAAGTAGCGCTGCGCCATTGGCAGCACCGCGGCCGGCTCACACGTCAGCCATTCGCCGTCGGCCTCCACGCGGTAAGTCTCGGGGTCAACCATGATATTCGGGGTCGCGTCGTTCAGGAGCATGGAATGCTTGCCGATGCGTCGCGTGTTCCGGACTGCCAGCGCCAGCTTGCGTAGGCCAAGCCGATTGGGCACTTTTTCGGCCAGCGCGGCGGATGAGACGAACGTCACCGCCGTGGCGTGAGCGGCCGCCGCCCCGAACATGGGCCGGTACAGCACCGGCTGTGGCGTGGGAATCGAAGCGTTCGGATCGCCCATGGCCGCCCAGGCAATCAAGCCACCCTTCAGGACGAGCTCTGGTTTGACGCCGAAGAAGGCCGGCTTCCACAGGACGAGATCGGCCAGCTTGCCGACTTCGACCGAGCCGACGACGTGCGAGATGCCGTGGGCGACAGCCGGGTTGATGGTGTACTTGGCCACGTA
>DATGVV010000095.1:0-2360 GCA_035299885.1 Chloroflexota bacterium
CAATCCAACGCCTTCAGCAAATACCACGGTCCCGACAGCCGCCGGCGAGCGGGTGAGGCCGAAGACAAACAGAGGCAGCGCGGTGAAGTTCAGGGTGTCGCCGGTCCGGCTGATCACGGCTGCCAGCCAGAGGCGCCGGTAGGCCCTGCTGCCCAGGGCAAGGCGGTAGTCTCCAAGGGCTGCTCTTAGCGGATGTGATGGCTCTGTTCGCACCATCCCATTAGGACAGGTTCGACAATAAGCTCGCCAGCGAGATAGCCGACGTCGGAAGACGCAGTCTTCCAAGGGATCCGGCTGACGTTGACAAAGGGTGTTCTAGATACAAAAGGGGCTTGTCGGATTGACCAGGGTCCAGTGGCCCACACCCGCGCCGCCGAAGCTTTGCATCGTCACAAGGAAATTACTCGGGATGTCGTTGGGCGTCCAGGTTTTAGCGCGCTTGCCCGAGACCCCCGGCGTACTGGGGCGTGCTAGTACTATTTAGTCATAGTTGTCCGACGGTTCGCGCCGTTGCGGATGGCTGGACGGGCATTGACGATGTATCCCTGTTCAGCAAGCAAGGAGATTTACCAAGCCAAGTGCGCCGAAGGCGTCTGACTAGAGCTGCCGCGACGCCGATCAGGACCGGTGCGAAACCGCCGGTCACACCACCAAGCGCATCCTCCAACGCCAATCGTGGCCCAAACGCCTATCACGGTTCGGGCGCTCGGGAGTGTGGCGCCACTCTGGAGAAAGAAGTCCTTGAGGAAGGCTTGGCGCCAAGCTATTGGTTCGAGCCTGTGGAGCGCGGTAAGCCCTTCGTTGCGTCGATCAGATTTTCCGGGAGCCGCGAGGGGGTGGTCGGAAAGCCGCAGTCGCGCGACCACTTTGACCACCTGGAGACGGTGGAAGGCATCCTTCCGGGGTCTGGCCCGATCTCAGTGACACCTCAGATTCGGGATATCAACCCGGGCGAGTGGATTGTAAGGGCCGAGTTGAGCCGGAAGGGTCAGGAGCGACTGGTTAGGCCATATCCGCGACAGACCAGCCCGGGACAGGCACGGCCGAGGCTGTGGCCCAGGGGACTACCAACCACGCCGTCGGGGCTCCCGCTGCGTTTGAAGACAGGCCTGCCTGCCTTTGCCAGCCGCCCGGGAGTAATCACCGGCGCCTGGCCGGCGTTGGTGTTGAGTGGTTTCGCGGTTACGCTTGCCCTTCAGGCAGTTCTCTTGGCCCGGGTGCATATCGACGTGCCATCGTCGCTCCTGGTCATGCTGGTTGCGAGCCTCGCCGGGCTGGTCGGCGCAAAACTCTGGTTCGTCGCCCAGCAACCGCGCCCAGTCCAGCGTGGACTGCCGACTCAGGGTCTCTGCATCCAGGGATTTCTCCTCGGTACGGCCATCACTGCGGCGGCCGGCCTCGCGCTCCTGCACGTGCCCATTGGAAAATTTCTCGATGCCACAACGCCGGGGTTGTTCTTCGGCATGGTGGTTGGCCGACCAGGATGCTTCCTGACGGGTTGCTGCGCAGGCCGGCCCACGGCTTCGCGGTGGGGTATATGGTCGTCCGACGGCCGAATCGGGGTCCGCCGAGTCCCCACTCAGCTGCTGGAATCACTTCTTAGCCTGGGCATCGGGTCTGCCGCCCTGCTTTTGGACCTCCTGGTCAGACCCTCCGTGCCGGGAGCCATCTTCGCGGCTGGCCTGGCAACCTATGCCCTTGGTAGGCAGTTTCTCCTTCCCCTTCGGGTGGAACCTCGCAAGTCCTCGCTTGGACGCCCATTCACGATCGTGGCGGCCTCAGGAGTACTGATCGCGGACATCGTCTACTGGCTCGCGACGTCTCTTCGCTGATCGGAGTTTTCGGAAAGATAGGTCGACGATTCATGCAATCTTTTCTGGGCCCGTGTTCACGTGTACCTCGTAAAAGCGGCTGATCTCCGCCTGGTCGTACTGGTCTAAGAACTCGACCCAATGCCAGGCAACGAGGGCGATTCGGTGCTGTCCCATGCCGCGCGCGTACGACGTCAGAACGATCTTTATTTCGTGGAAGGCCGGATCGTAGGGAGCAAGGTTGTCGACGTAGTTCCCTTGAGGTCGGAGCAGCCGGCTGGGCAGTTGTAAAGGATCGCCACGCCGCCATGCTCGAGATTGTGGAGGTACTGACCCTCAACCAGCGGCCCGTGTGACTGCCAGGGGACCGGGCCATCTGGCTGGCCGAAGTGCGAGCCCGAGGCGGGCGGGTAGAACTTATATGCGATCTGGCTAGTGGGTGAGATATGGTGCGGGGTCCCCTCGTCAGGGACGGCCTGACCGGCCACGGCGTCCGCTGGTTGGGCGGCGAAAGCCAGGTGAGTGGACGGCGAGTGGCCGAGGGCGGCT
>DATGVV010000096.1:0-9622 GCA_035299885.1 Chloroflexota bacterium
CACCTGGAGGTCACGCCGGACGCCCGGCAGCACCTGGACAGCTGCCTACTGTGCGAGGAGTGCAGCCACGTCTGTCCCAGCGGCGTCGAGATGGAGCGGCTGGGGGTGGCGTTTCGGGACGAATTCAAAATTCAAAATTCAAAATTCAAAATTCAGTGGACGCTGGTGGAGCGCTTCGCCTATGGGTGGTTGTTCGGGGACTTGGGGCATTTTCGGACGGCGGCTCGAGCGCTGCGTTGGTACCAACGCTCGGGCTCGCAATGGCTGGCCCGGAAGCTCGGCATTGTGCGGCTGTTGGGGCTGGCCGAGGCTGAGCGGCTGCTGCCCGAGATTCCGCCGCGGTTTGTGGTACCCGAAGACGCCGCGGCGACGGGGCAATGTTCCGTGTTCGCGGGGTGCATCATGAGCACGGCGTTTGCGCCGACGACGGAGCACACGGCCGAGCTGCTGGGGGTCTTTGGCTGCAAGGCCTCGTTCCCGGCCGGCCAGGTGTGCTGCGGGGCGCTGCAGCTCCACGCGGGCGAGGCGGAGCGAGCCCGAGAGCTGGCGCGGGCGAACCTGGATGCCTTCGCCGGCGACGCGCCCATCGTGGTCAACGCCGCGGGCTGCGGCGCGATGCTCAAGCACTACGAGCAGCTGCTGCCGGAGGACCCGCGGGCACAGGCGTTTACCGCCCGAGTCAAAGACGTATCGGAATTCCTGGCCGAGCGGCAGCCGTCCAAAGCGCCGCGAGAGGTCCGGCGCACAGTTGCTCTGCAGGATGCCTGCCATCTGCTGCATGCGCAGCACATCGACAGGGCGCCGCGCAAGCTGCTGCGGGCCATCCCCGGGCTGGAGCTGCGCGAGATGGCCGAGCCGGGGCTGTGCTGCGGCAGCGCGGGCATTTACAACGTGACGCATCGCCAGGCCAGCGCTGAGCTCCAGCGCCGGAAGTGCGCCAACATCGAGAAAACGGGCGCTGAGCTGGTGGTCACCGGCAATCCTGGCTGCCTGCTGCAAATTCGAGCGGGGTTGCCGGAGAGCGTGGAAGTGGAGCACATTGTGGATGTGCTGTGGGAGGCCTTTTGTCATCCTGAGCAAAGCGAAGGACCTTCTTCGTCCGAACCGGAAAGGTCCTTCGTCGCTGTGGCTCCTCAGGATGACATGCCGGGGTGACCCGGTGAGAACGCCGCTCGCTCATGAGCTGGCGGCAATCGTCGGCGACGAGTACGTCCACGACGCGCCGTCGGAGATCATCGCCTACTCGTATGACGGCACCTTCCAACAGCGGCGGCCCGATATGGTCGTGTCGCCGGCGTCGACGGAGCAGGTTTCCGCGGTGGTCAAGGTGGCGGCGCGCGAGGGGCTGCCGATTATTCCCCGGGGCGCCAGCAGCGGGCTCGCCGGCGGCACCATCCCGGAGCGCGGCGGGCTGATCCTGAACCTGGCGCGCATGGACCGCATCATGGAGATCGACACCGCCAACGTGTGCGCGGTGGCCGAGGCTGGGGCAATTACCTTACAGCTCCAGGAAGCCGTGGAGAAGGTGGGGCTGTTCTACCCGCCCGATCCGGCCAGCTCGCGCCAATCCACGCTGGGCGGGAACGTGGCCTGCAACGCGGGCGGGCCGCGCTGCCTCAAGTACGGAGTGACGCGCGACTACGTCACGGGCCTGACGGTAGTGCTGGCCAGCGGCGAGGTGATAACGCTCGGCGGTAAGCTGACCAAGAACGCCACCGGACCACAGCTGCTCCAGCTGGTCGTCGGCTCCGAAGGCACGCTCGGCATCGTGACGGAGGTCATCCTCAAGCTGCTGCCGCTGCCGCGGGCGAGAGTAACGGCCACGGCTGCCTTCCCGGCGCTGAGTCAGGCCACCGCGGCCGTGGCGCGAATTATGGCCAGCGGCATCCTGCCTTGCACGCTCGAGCTGATGGACGGCACGACCATCAACGTCGTGGAGGACTTCCTGCAAGCGGGGCTGCTCCGCGAGTCGCAAGCGCTGTTACTGCTGGAGCAGGACGGCGCTGATGAAGAAACGGCGCGGCGTGACGTGGATCGCATGGCGCACATCTGCCGGGAGCTGGGCGCCAGTTCGGTCCAGGTAGCGCGCGACACGGCCGAGCGGGACGCGCTGTGGGCGGCCCGGCGGGCGGTCTCCGCGGCGCTGGGCCGCCTGCGGCCAAACAAGCTGGGCGAGGACATCGTGGTGCCCAAGAGCCAGGTGCCGGCGATGATCGTCGAGATCGGCGAGATCGCGCGGCGCCACGGCCTCACAATCCCAGTGTTCGGCCACGCTGGCGACGGCAACCTGCACCCCAACATCCTGTTCGATCTGCGCGATGCCGAAGAGGTCAAGAAGGTGGAGCTGGCGGCGCGAGACATCTTCCGAGCAGCGCTGCGGCTGGGCGGCACCCTCAGCGGCGAGCACGGCATCGGCACGCTGAAACGCGAGTTCATGGAAGAGGCCCAGGGGCGCACGGCCGTCGAGCTGGCTCGGGCCATCAAGCGCGTGTTCGATCCCCAGGAGCTGCTGAACCCGGGCAAGCTGTACCCCAGCGGCAATGGCGTGGAGGGCTTCCTGGCCAACCTCCCGGTCCTGGCGGGTGCGACACCCGGTTAGGGTCGCCCATTGGGCCCAATTGATCACCCATTTGTCGCACCAATTGACGCGCTTACCAGGGCGGTATAGCCTAGATCGACTGCCGTGAAGGTGACGTTTTGGGGTGTTCGCGGGTCGATTGCCTCGCCAGGGCGAACGACCGCCGAATACGGAGGAAATACCTCCTGTGTGGAAGTGCAGGTTGGCGGCGAGCGGCTGATCCTGGACTGCGGCACCGGCATCCGCGAGCTGGGCCGCCAACTGATGGCCAGCGGCGAGTCGGTCGATACCACCATCCTGCTGACTCACTCTCATTGGGACCACATCCAGGGCTTCCCTTTTTTTGTGCCGCTGTTCGTACCTGGCAACCGGACGCTGATTGTGGGCCCGCACGAGCACACGAATCGCCTGAACGAGACGTTGGCCGGGCAGATGCAATATCGCTATTTCCCGATTGGCCTGGAGCAGTTGGCCGCGGACATCCGCTACCAGGAGGTTCGGGAGGAGAAGTTCAACGTCGGCCCGGCGGCCATCAGCACGTACTACTTGAACCACACCATCATGGCCGTGGCGTACAAGATCGAGGCCTTCGGCCGGAGCATTGTCTACGCTACCGACACCGAGCCATTCTCCCAGCAGCCGCGCGCCTGGCGGTCATCGGACGATCGCAAGTTCCTGCACCGGCACGACGAGGAGCTGGCCGAGTTCATCAGAGGCGCCGACGTGCTGATCATGGACGCGCAATACACCACCCATGAGTACCCGAGCAAGATCGGTTGGGGCCATGGCACGCCGGATTACGCCCTGGACGTGGCGATCAGCGCCGGGGTTGGGACATTGATGCTGTTCCACCACGAGCCGACGCGAATCGACACTGCCGTGACGGTCCTGGAGCAGCTCGCTCAGAAGCGTGCGCAAGACGAGGCTCCCGAGCTGGAAGTGCTGGCCGCGGCGGAAGGGCTGAGTCTCAACCTGGAAGACATCCAGAGCGATGAGCAGGCCCCGGTGGCGCGGCATCTGCCCGAATTCCATGCACGTGTCCGCATCGCCATCGTGGGCTCGCGTGAGGAGTTCATGCGAGTGGCCTGGAAAGCCCTGGCGCAGGACCACTACGAAGTGGTGGCGATGAACGTGGTGAACCCGCCTAGCAGCAGGGAGCTGATCGACTTCAATCCCCACCTGGTGCTGATGGAGCACGGGCTTGATGACTGGGAGCCGAGCGCGCGCAGCTTCATGGAGAACGAGCTGAAGCGCAACGTGCCGATCATCAGCATCGTGCCATCGGGCGACTTCGAAGCGGCCCAACAAGCGTTCGATAGCGGCGCGTCTGACGTGCTGGTGGAACCATTCGCGCCCACGCAACTGCGGTCGCGCGTGGACTCCTGGCTGATGCGCTCAGGAGTTGCCGTCGACCGCCGCGTCCGCGGGCGCCTCAGCTCGGCGGCGCCGGCGTAGCCGCTGGGATTCAGTTAGCGACTAGCTATCGGGTTCCGGGCGGCGAAACAGGCGCTGCAGTACACGGGGCGGTCGTTCCGCGGGAGGAACGGCACCAGGGCGGTGCCGCCGCACTCAGCGCAGATGACCTCGTGCATCTCGCGGTTTTCCTGGCCGCTGCGCTGGCGGCGGCGCTGAGCGCGGCACGACGGGCAGCGTTGAGGCTCGTTGAGCAGCCCTTTCTCGGCGTAAAACTCTTGTTCCCCGACGGTGAAGATGAATTCCCCGCCGCATTCGCGGCATGTGAGTGTCTTGTCGGCCAAGCTCAATGGATGTAGAACCGTCCTCCCCCTGAGATCAGCAAAAGCCGACCGCCACTATATAGCAAGTGGGGGGAGTTTTGCAATATGGCTAAAGCTGTGTCGCCGCCTTGAGCTCGCGGATGCGGGTGGCCAGTGCGTCGACGCGGCGCTCGGGCGGGGTGGACTCGATGAGATCGGCCAGGGCGCTAGCGACGATCACGCCGTCGGCTTGGCCGTGGAGGGCTCGGATGTGCTCGGGTTGAGAGATGCCGAAGCCGACGACGAGGGGCACCGTGGTGGCGGCGCGGACTCGCTTCAGGAAGGCGCCAAGCTCGCCGGAGACCTCGCTGCGCGCGCCGGTGACGCCGACGAGGGCAAGGCAGTAGACGAAACCCGCGGCGTCGCGTGCCACGAGCGAGATGCGCTCCGGCGTGCTGTTGGGGCTGAGCATATAGATGTAGGCCAGGCCGGACTCGGCGCAGGCGCTGCGCAGGGGTGCCGACTCCTCGGGCGGCAGATCCGGCACGATGAGGGCATCGGCGCCCGCTTCGGCAGCGGCCTGGCAGAAGGCGGCCTCACCGTACGCCAGGATGGGGTTGTAGTAGCTCATGAAGGTAATGGCCACTGTCTCGCTGGCCTGGCGAGCCCAGCTGGCGAGATGGAGGGCAGTGAGCGTGCTGGCGCCATGCTTCAGCGCCTGTTCGTTCGCCCGCTGGAGGGTGAGGCCGTCGGCCATGGGGTCGGAGAAGGGGATGCCGATCTCGATGCCATCTGCGCCGGCTTGGATCACCGCCTTGATGAGCTCACCACTGGCGTTCGGATCGGGGAAGCCGGCGGTCAAATATGGAAATAGGGCGAGCTGGCCCTTTTTGAAGGCCTGCTCGAGTCTCACAGCTTTTGGCCTGTGGCCTTCGCGTAGGAGTCGATATCTTTGTCGCCGCGGCCCGAGAGGTTGAGCACGACCAACGCGCCGGGGGCTTCGCGAGCGACGGCCGGCAGGTAGGCTAGGGCGTGGCTAGGCTCGAGGGCCGGGATGATGCCCTCCAGCCGGCACAGCTGATCGAACGCTTGCAGCGCCTGGGCGTCATCGACGGCCACGTAGCGGGCCCGGCCGGAGTCTTTGAGATAGCTGTGCTCGGGGCCGACGCCAGGGTAGTCCAAGCCGGCGGAGATGCTGTGGGTTTCGGCGATCTGGCCTTGCTCGTCCTGCAGGACGTAGCTGCGGGCACCGTGAAGGACGCCAGGCTTGCCGGCGACGAGCGTAGCGGCGTGGTCGCCCAGGCGCATGCCACGACCGGCGGCCTCGATGCCGATGAGCTGGACGGCCTTGTCCTCGACAAAACCATGAAACATGCCGATAGAGTTGCTGCCGCCGCCAACGCAGGCCAGGACGTAGTCCGGCAGGCGAGCCTCGGCGGCAAATATCTGATCGCGGGCCTCGCGGCCGATCACGGCCTGGAACTCGCGCACCATCAGCGGATACGGGTGCGGACCGACGGCTGAACCGAGGAGGTAGTGGCTGGTCTGGACGTTGGCGACCCAGTCGCGGATGGCCTCGTTGACGGCGTCTTTGAGGGTGCGACTGCCGGACGTCACGGGGCGGACCTCGGCACCCAGCAGCTTCATCCGATAGACGTTCGGCGCCTGGCGTTCGACGTCCAGCTCGCCCATGTAGACGATGGCTTCGAGGCCGAGCATGGCGCACACGGTAGCGGTGGCGACCCCGTGCTGACCGGCGCCGGTCTCGGCGATAATGCGCCGCTTGCCGAGCCGCTGCGCCAGCAGCCCCTGTCCAAGCGCGTTGTTGATCTTGTGAGCGCCAGTGTGGGCCAGGTCCTCACGCTTGAGGTAGACCTTCAGCCCCAGCGCCTCGCTCAGCCGGCGCGCGAAATACAGCGGCGTGGGCCGGCCGACGTAGGTCTCGGCCAAATGGTCGACCTGCTGGTGAAAGGCGGGGTCGCTCCAGGCCGCCTCGAAGGCCTGATCCAGCTCGACCACCGCGGGCATGAGCACCTCGGGCACGAACTGCCCGCCGTAGGGGCCGAAGCGGCCGCGGGGGCCATTGTTCCTCTCCCCCTTGCGCGAGAGGTTAGGTGAGGGTGTCACGGCCATCAGGCCGTCCTCGGCTCCGGTCATGCTCCAAGTTCCCTCACCCTAGCCCTCTCCCGCCGCGGCGGGAGAGGGGATCGCGCTGCGTTGATGAACCGCCGGATGAGCTCGGGGTCTTTGCAGCCATCGCGCTCGACGCCGGTGCTGACGTCTACACCCCAAGGCATCGTCGTGGCGAGGGCGACGGCGACGTTATCGGGCCGCAAGCCCCCGGCGAGAATGTCGTCCGTGAGCAGGCCGGCCAGGCTGTCCCAGTCGGAGGCGACCCCGGTGCCGCCGTAGAAGCCGGACACGTGGGAGTCGATCATGAAGCGCGCGACGTCGTAGCCGGTCTTGGCCTGGCGGAGGCGATCGGCGCTCCAGCGGCCGTCGCGGACGCGCAGGACCTTGATGGCGGGCCGAGTGAGCTGGGCGCAGTATTCGGGCGGCTCGTCGCCCGCCAGCTGAACCAGGTCGAGTCCACACGTGTCGAGGATGGCGTTGGCCCGATCGACGGGCTCGTCCACCAAAACCGCCACGCCCTGCCAGGCCTTGAACTCCGAGCGCAGAGTGCGCACGATGTCCGCCACCTGCTGGGGCTCGACATAGCGAGCCACCGGCCGGTAGAAGACGAAGCCCAGCATGCCGGCCCCGGCGCTCAGCGCGGCACGGCCGTCCTCGGCGGTCCTGATGCCGCAGATCTTGACCTGCGTCAGGCGGCGACCTCCACGGCCGCCTCGATGAACGTTCGCAGCGTAGCGCCAGGGTTTCCGGCGGACATCAGCGCCTCGCCGACGAGGATGGCGTCAACGCCAGCGCTGGTGACGGTGCGCACGTCGTCCGGGGTGCGGATGCCGCTCTCGCTGACCAGTGTGACACCCGCAGGCACGAGCGGCCGCAGGCGGCTGGTGACCGCCAGGTCCACGGTCATGGTGCTGAGATCGCGGTTGTTGATGCCGACGACCTGGGAACCGGCTGCCAGCGCGCTCTCCAGCTCGGCTTCGTCGTGGACCTCAACCAGGACGTCCATGCCGAGCTCGGTCGCCAGCGCCTGGAAGTCGGTCAGCTGGGCCTGCTCCAGGGCGCGCACGATGAGCAGGATGGCGTCGGCGCCGATGGCGCGGGCCTCATAGACGTGGTAGGCGTCGATGGTGAAGTCTTTGCGCAGCAGCGGCAGGTCGACTTTTGCGGCGACGGCCTCCAGGTCGGCATTGGTGCCGTCGAAGAAGCGCTGATCGGTGAGGACGGACACGGCGCGGGCGCCGGCTCGGGCGTAGGCGCTGGCCTGCTCCGCTGGATCGACGGTCTGGTTGAGGACGCCTTTGGCGGGCGATTTGCGCTTGACTTCGGCGATGACGGACAGGCCGGGCTGGCGCAAGGCAGCGTGAAAGCCGCGAGGCGGCGGGGCTTCTTTGGCGGCTGCTTTGAGGTCGGTTAGAGGCTGCTCGCGCTGGCGGGCGGCAAGCTCCTCGCGTTTGTGGGCGACGATGTCGTCGAGGATCATCGTGATGTCATCCTGAGCGAAGCGAAGGACCTTCGCCGCGGTGGACGAGAAGGTTCTTCGTCGCTTCGCTCCTCAGAATGACATGCGTCATGCGGGCACGGTTTGGGCTCGGCTGAGGCGTTGGGAGACTTCACTGACGTGGGCCAGGGTTTCGGTGGCGCGGCCGGTGGTGATGAGGTCCAGGGCCAGGTCGATGCCGTCCTTGATGGAATCGGTGAGGGCGGCGGCGTAGAGGCCGGCGCCAGCGTTGAGCAGGACGATGTCGCGAGCTGGGCCGGGCTCGCCGGAAAGGGCGGTGCGGGCCAGCTCCAGGTTGGATTCGACCGTGCCGCCGCGGATGGCATCCAGGGCAGCGCTGGCCAGGCCGAACTTGGCCGGTTCGACCTCGTAGCTGGTGACGTCGCCGCCGTCCACCTCGAACACCTGGGTGGGGCCGCTGAGCGACATCTCATCAAGGCCGCCGGAACCGTGGACCACCAGGGCGCGCCTTATGCCGAGACGGCTGAGGGCCATCGCCAGCTTGGGCGCCAGCGGGCCAACGGCCGCGCCCACGAGGAGGTGGGTAGCGCGCGCGGGATTGGTGAGCGGGCCCAGAATGTTGAAGACGGTGCGGACGCCGATCTCGGAGCGCGGAGCGCCGGCGTGCTTGAGCGAGGGATGGAAGGCGGGCGCGAACATGAAGCCGAAGCCGGCCTCGTTCACACAGGCGGCCACGTTCTCAGCACTCAGGTCGATGGCCACGTCCAGCGCCTTGAGGATGTCGGCGCTGCCGCAGCCGCTGGTGATCCCACGGTTGCCGTGTTTGGCCACGCGGCCACCGGCCGCGGCAACCACCATGGAAGAGACGGTCGAGATATTGAAGCTGTTGCTGGCATCGCCGCCGGTACCCACCAGGTCGGCCACGTCGCCCTCGAGGTGGACGCGGGTGGAGTAATCGCGCATGACGCGGGCTAGGCCGGTAATCTCGTCGACGGTCTCGCCCTTCATCCGCAGAGCGGTGGCGAAGGCTCCGATCTGGGCTGGGGTAGCGACGCCCTCCACGATGTCGACCATGGCGGCCGCCGCCTCGCTCTCGCTGAGGGTGCCGCCTTCAACGATCTTGACGATTGCTTCCTTGATGGCCACCTTGACGTAATTCTAGGAGGCCGGCTAGCCCAATGTGGGAGATCGCCTTAGGTGTAACATCGCAAGTTACTTCCTCCGAGAAAGGGCACAAGGAGATTGCCATGAAGTTGCCCGTCAAAGTCGAGGTCAATGGCACCACCTACGAAGAGGAGGTCGACGCGCGCCAGCTGCTGGTGCATTTCTTACGCGACCGCCTGGGTCTTACCGGAACCCACGTCGGTTGCGACACCAGTCAGTGCGGCGCCTGCACCATCATCATGGACGGCCAGGCGGTGAAGTCCTGCACGGTGCTCGCGGTGCAAGCCAACGGCTCCTCGCTCCGAACGGTCGAGGGCCTGTCTCACGATGGCGAGCTGCATCCGATCCAGAAGGGTTTCTGGGAGAAGCATGGGCTGCAGTGCGGCTACTGTACGCCGGGCATGATGATGACCGCGCTGCACATCCTGGAGCGCAATCCAAATCCCTCGAACGAAGACATCCGGCGCGACCTGGAGGGCGTGCTGTGCCGCTGCACGGGATACCAGAACATCGTTCAGGCCATTCAGCAGGCTGCTGCCGAAATGCGTGGCGCGCCCGCTGGGCACTGACGCG
>DATGVV010000097.1:0-1768 GCA_035299885.1 Chloroflexota bacterium
CCAGCCGATCACGTTCTCGGGCAGCCCCAGTAGCCGCCGCGCCTCGTCGTTGACGACGGTGATCAACCCGTCGCGGTCCACTGCGATCACGCCCTCGCGGATGCCGTGAAGCATCGCCTCGCGCTGCTCCAGCAGCCTTGCGATCTCCGCCGGCTCCAGGCCGAATATCTGCCGTTTCACGTGGCCCGCCAGCAGGAATGACGCGGCCACTCCCAGCAGCAGCGCCAGCGCGTCGACCGCGGCGATTTGTGCCCAATGCGTCCGCATCAGGCTCTGCATATCCTCGGCCAGGATTCCGGCCGACACCACGCCCGCCACCTGGCCGGCGTCGTCGACGATTGGCACCTTGGCGCGGATCGACGCGCCCAGCGTGCCGCGCTCCATAATGGTGTACGCATGCCCGGACCGCGCTGGGCTGTCGTCTTCGTCCACGGCCTTGCCAATGAGCTCGGGATTGGGATGTGAGTAGCGGATGCGGTCTTGGTTGCTCACCACTATGAACGCCAACCCGGCCGATTGCCGCAGTCCTTCTACAAGCGGCTGAATGGTGGCGGGCGGATCGGCCGTGCTCAAAGCCTGCGAGATCGTCGGCATCCGCGCCACGCTCTGGGCCACGCCCATGACCCGCTCCGCGTACTGGCGCTTCATGATGCCCTGCAAAATGGCTACGAACGTGCCGCTGATCAGCCCCACCACCAGCAGCACGATGCCAACCTGCAGGATCAGCACCTTCGTCTGCAGACCAAGGCGACCCAGCCAGCGCACGTGCTGAGCGTACCTCTCTAGAGGCTGGTTTGACTAGCCTCCCTCGAGCCGGCCCGAGCGTGAGCAATATGCGCAAAACGATCAATATGGGCATCTAAGCGCACAGCCAGCACAAAGCTAGGCACGCCGCCGCCCGGCGCGTAAGCTCCGACTAATGAGCAGTGCGAACGGCCAAGCGCCTCGTTCTGGCCAGCCCGCGGTCGAGCTGCATGGAGTCTACAAGCGCTTTCGGACGCCGTCCGGTGGCGTCTACACGGCGCTGCGCGACCTGAGCTTCACCGTCGAGCCCGGCGAGTTCTGCGCCGTCGTCGGTCCAACGGGCTGCGGCAAGTCCACCAGCCTGACGCTCATTGCTGGCCTCGAGCCACCCAGCCTGGGCGAAGTACGCGTTATGGGCGAGCCAGTCCAGGGTGTGACCCGCGGCATTGGTTACGTCTTCCAAACGGACGCCGTCTTTCCCTGGAAATCCGTGCTCGACAACGTCGCCCTCGGCCCGATCTACAGCCACCTCCCCAAGGACGAAGCGCAGCGCCAGGCCAGAGACTGGATCGAGCGCGTCGGTCTGGGCGGATTCGAGAGCCACTACCCTCACCAGCTCTCGGGCGGCATGCGTAAGCGGGTGGCCCTGGCGCAGACGCTGATTAACGAGCCCCACATCTTACTCATGGACGAGCCGTTCTCCGCGCTGGACGTCCAGACCAGGGCGCTTATGGAGGATGAGCTGCTGCAGCTGTGGTCCTCCACTTCGGCTTCGGTGGTCTTTGTGACCCACGACCTCGAGGAAGCCATCGCCTTGGCCGATCGCGTGTTCGTTCTGACCGCCGGACCCGGCACGCTCAAGGGCGCCTACACCATCGACCTGCCCCGCCCACGCACGGTGGCCGAAATTCGGTTCGAGCCCCGCTTCGTCGAGCTCTATCAGCACATCTGGGAAGACTTACGCAACGAGGTGCTCATCAGCTATGAGCGAGCCACGCAGCGCCGTGCTAGCTGAACACTTGGC
>DATGVV010000098.1:0-11019 GCA_035299885.1 Chloroflexota bacterium
TGAGGATGCTGCCGCACGTCGACACGGCGTAGATGCGGCCCACCACTCCGCCGGTCTGTCCCAGATCCTTGAGGCTCAACTTGATGACGACGGGCGTCGTCATGCTGATGATGAACGCCGGCGGGAAGAAGATGACCGCCGTCATGACGACGATCTTGGTCACCAGCGAGGTGCCGGTGGGGTACTGGTAGTCGGTCATGATGCGGGTGAGGGGCAGGACCGCCAGGCTGGAGAGGCCGCCCAGCGCCAGGATGAGCCCTAACGTGCGCCGCGCCACCCAGCGGTCGGCTACCACCCCACCGGCGTAGTTGCCCAGCGAGATGCCGGCCAGCACGACACCGATGACGCTCGTCCAGGTGTACAGCGAGACGCCGACTACGGGGGCCACAATGCGCCCCG
The DNA here is from genome assembly GCA_035299885.1 of Chloroflexota bacterium. Taxonomy (GTDB): domain Bacteria; phylum Chloroflexota; class JAJPGV01; order JAJPGV01; family JAJPGV01; genus DATGVV01. Next base: position 400 of record DATGVV010000098.1, read on the forward strand.
CGACGATTTCGAGGATGAGCGTACACCCGCTGGCAATGAATACCACCAGGTAGGCCCACCACAGATTTTTCGACATCGGCGGGAACTATACGTCATGGCCCACGTTGTGCGGGCTGGAGGTGAACCATCAATCCTGCCCGCCACCGGCGGGCAAAACGGAGGCATCAATGACTCTCCCACTATGGTGGGAGAGGAATGGGAAACATCCGGTCTATTCCGGTAAATCTTCGCGGCGCCAGTCGCGCTGCTCCAGGTCGCCGGCTGGGCCGACCGTCAGCGCCTTCCAGCCGTAACGATCGCGGATCTTGTCGAGGCTGGCGGTAATTGCCCCCTGTTTGGTGGGACCAGTCTCAAACAGGCTCAGCTGCTGCGTCAGCTGGGAAAAGTTGCTGACTCCCGCGCCCAGCAAACGGATCTTGCGGCTCCTATCCCAAGCGCTCCGGAACAGCTCCAGCGATTCCTGCACGATATCGGCCTCGACGTCGGTCGGTCGCGGCAGTGTGTGGCTGCGGGTGATGGTCTCGAAGTTGGCGTAGCGCAGCTTCAGGTTCACCGTTCGGCAGTGGAGGCTGTTATCCCGCATGTTCTTGGCGGCGTGCTGCGCCAGCTGGCGCAGCATGGTTTCAAGCTCCCCCGGATCGTCGACGTCGCGGTCGAACGTGGTCTCGCGGCTGATACTCTTCGGCTCTCCCGGCGCAACCACTGGCCGGCGGTCGATGCCGTGGGCAAACTCCCACAGCTGAAACCCGTGCTTGCCGAGGCGCCGCACCAACTCCTGCATGGGCAGCGCCGCCAGATCGCCAATCGTCTGTACGCCAAGGGGCTTGAGCCGCTCTTCGGTCGATGGCCCCAGGCCCGGCAGGCGCCGCAGGGGGAGCGGGGCAAGAAAGCTCGCCTCCTGGCCCGGCGGCACTTCCACGAAACCGCGCGGCTTCTCAAGATCGGATGCGATCTTGGCCACGACTTTCGACGTGCCCATTCCGATTGACAGATCGAGCTCAGTGGCGGACTTCACTTCGTCGCGAATGCGCAGCGCCAGCTCGCGTGGCAGCCCCAGTGCGCGCTCGGTGCCACTCAGGTCCAGGAAGGCTTCGTCCAGCGACAGCGGCTCGACGAGCGGTGTATACGCGTGGTAGATGTCGAAAACCTGCTGGGAATAGTCGCGGTAGACGTCGAAGTGCGGCTGGATGTACACGCCCTGGGGGCAGAGCCGGACCGCGGCTGCCAGCGGCATGGCCGAATGGACTCCGAACTTCCGCGCCTCGTAAGAGGCCGCGGCCACCACGCCTCGCTTCCGTGGATCGCCGCCCACGATCACCGGCTTGCCTGCCAGCGAGGGATCGCGGATCTGCTCGACCGAGGCGTAGAAAGCGTCGAGATCGCAGTGCAGGATCATGCGACTGCCGCAGTATAGGCCGGCTTCTATACTCTGGCGCGTGAACGGGTGGCCGCGCCTGGTCTGGGCGGCGGTGGTCCGTTCCGTCCCGCTGGCGCTCATTCCGGCAGTCGCCTTTGCCATCGTCGCCGTGCTTGACAGGCTGCCAGCGGTGGGCCGTTGGAACGATGGCATAAGCGTCTGGCTGCAGGGGCCGGAGGAGCTGCCGCTCACGGTCACTGGTTTCCTCACCGACTGGCTGTTCTCGGGGCAGCTCAGCCTGGCAGTCGCCTTGATTGTGTGCATTATCTTCGCCGTTAAACGGCAATGGTTTCTGGCGCTATCGGCAGCCACGATCTTCCCGCTGGTCGCCGTGGAGGGGTTCCTCAAAGTCATCATTCATCAGCCTCCGGCGTCGGGCTTCCTCCAGACGCGGGTGCTGCCCTTGACCTCGGACCTGAAGCTGCGGGCGATCGAGCACGGTTTCCCCAGCGGCCACAGCGCGCGTCTAGCTTTTATCGTAGGTTGGGTGGCGCTGCTGCTGGTGCCAGCACGTTATCGCTGGCCAGTGGCAGCAGCGTTGCTGATTCTGGCCCTGTTCATGGCCTGGACGCGCATCTACGTGGGCGACCATTCGCTGCTGGAAGTGGTTGCCGGGCTGCTGCTGGCGGGGGTGTTTCTACCGGCCTCTTGGGCGCTGGCGCTGCTCGCTAAGCAGCGGCCTGCACGATAGCCACGAAGGACTCGGCCTTCAGAGAAGCCCCTCCGACGAGGGCGCCGTCCAGCTCTTGGCTGGCCATGAGCCCACGGCAATTTTCCGGCGTCACGCTGCCCCCGTAGAGGATGCGCACCTTCGCCGCGACTTCCGGAGGCAGCAGGCCGCGAACGTAGCGGTGCACCTCCGCCGCTTGCTCGGGCGTGGCGACCTGGCCAGTCCCGATGGCCCACACCGGCTCGTAGGCGATGAGGAGCGAGGCAAACGCCTCGGGCGGCACGTCCGCGAAGCTTTCGGTCACCTGCTCGCGGATGACCTGCTCGGTCTGGCCGGCGGACCGCTCCGGCCAGGTCTCGCCCACGCAGACGATGGGCGTCAGCCCGGTGGCCAGCGCCAGCTTGAGCTTGCGATTGACCTGCTCGCTGGCTTCCCCCATCTGCCGGCGGCGCTCCGAGTGACCGAGGATCACGTAGCGGCAGCCGGCATCGAGCAGCATGAGCGGCGAGATCTCGCCGGTGAAGGCGCCCTTCTGCTCGAAGTACATGTTCTGCGCGCCGAGCGCCACCTGGCTGCCCTCGAGGAGCGGCCGCACCGCACTCAGCGCCGTGAAGGGCGGGCACACGACAACGTCAGCTGCTGACCCCGGCGGAAGCGCTGCCACGATGTCCTCCGCCAGCGCGCGCGCCTCGCCCGCGGTGCAGTTCATTTTCCAGTTCCCAGCAACCAGCCGATTTCGAGCGGGCACGAACCTATAATAGGTTCGCTCGCTCATGCCTGTCGCCCTGTTCGGTCTTTCGTACAAGACGGCTCCGCTCGATCTACGTGAAGCCGTCTCGTTCGACGCCGAATCGCTGGCGCGGAGCTTGCCCGGCCTGACCTGTGAGCCGGCCGTGCGTGAGGCAGTGGTGGTTTCGACCTGCCACCGAACCGAGATTTACACCGAGCTGACCGACATGGTGGCCGCCAAGGAGCATGCCATGTCCTGGCTGGCCGATCAGCGCGGCATCCCGCGCCGATCGTTCGGGCAGCACGTCTACCATCGTTTCGAGCGAGCCGCTGTCGAGCATCTGTTCAGAGTGTCCGCGGGCCTCGATTCCATGGTGCTGGGCGAGGACCAGGTGCTGGGCCAGGTGCGTGACGCGTTCAAGATCGCCAGCCGCGCCGGAACGGTGCGCACTCGCCTGGACACGACCTTCCGGCGGGCCATTCGAACGGGTAAGCGGGCTCGGTCCGAAACGAACATCAACCGCCACTCGGCCTCGATCGGCAGCGTAGCGGCCGACCTGGCGCGCCAGTCGTTGGGTTCGCTGCAGGGCCGCCGAGTGCTGGTAATTGGCGCCGGCGAGATGGCCGAGCTGGCCGCGCGCCACCTGCTGAGGTATGGCGCTTCGGAGCTGGTGGTGGCCAATCGCTCCCGGACGCGAGGCCAGAAGCTGGCTCAGCAGCTGGCGGTCTCGGCCGTGCCGCTGACCGATGTTACGCGGCTGCTCGCCGACGCCGATGTGGCCGTCACCTCGACTGGCGCCCGCCACCACCTGGTCACGCGCGGCATGCTGGCCGGCCGCGAACGGCCGCTGGTAGTCATCGATCTTGGCCTGCCGCGCGACGTGGAGCCGGCGGTGGGCGATCTGCCGAACGTGCGCCTGTACAACGTCGACCAACTGGACGAGGTGCTCGCTGGCCAGCAGCACAGCCAGTCCGAAGACGTCGAGCGTGTCGAGTCCATCGTGGCCGAGGAGCTGGCGGAGTGGGATCGCTGGCACGCCACCCTCGGAATGGTGCCAACGATCGCCTCGCTGGCCACCTGGGCAGACGAGGTGCGCGACCGCGAGACGGCGCGCACGCTGGCCCGCCTGGGCCACCTGTCGGAGAGGGACCGGCGGGAGGTGGCCGCGCTGGGGCAAGCGGTAGCCCGCAAGCTGCTGCACCGGCCCATCGATCGCCTGAAGACCGGCTCGCTGCCGGAGGGCTACCTCGACATGGCGCGGGACTTGTTCGGACTCGACGACTGATGGCGCTGGATTCTCCGGCAATTAGCCCCCGCACCAGCCCTCTCCCGGAGGGAGCTTTCCCGTCCGTCCGCATGCGCCGCTTGCGCGGCAGCGCCAGCCTGCGCCGCATGCTGCGCGAAACCAGTCTGGCGGTGGACGACTTCATCCTGCCGCTGTTCGTTGACCACAACATCAGCGGGCCGGAGCCTATCCCCTCCATGCCGGGCGTCAACCGGCTGACGGTTGAGCTGGCGGCGGAGGAGGCGCAGGCGGCGTCCGAATTGGGCATACCCGCCGTCCTACTGTTCGGCCTGCCCGAGACCAAAGACGCCGTCGGCAGCGGCGCCTACGCGGCGGACGGCATCGTCCAGCGCGCGGCGCGAGCCATTAAGACCGCCTGCCCCGAGCTGGTCCTCATCGGCGACGTGTGCCTATGCGAGTACACCTCACACGGCCACTGCGGTGTCATCCAAGACGGCGGCGTGGACAATGACCGCACGCTGGAGCTACTGGCCGCGACGGCGGTGTCTCAGGCCGAAGCGGGTTTCGACATCGTGGCTCCGTCGGACATGATGGATGGCCGCGTGGGCGCCATTCGCCGGGCGCTGGACGCCGCAGGCTACCCGGATAGGCTGATCATGGCCTACTCGGCCAAATTTGCCTCCGGCTTCTACGGGCCCTTCCGCGAAGCAGCCGACTCGACCCCCCAGTTCGGCGACCGCCGGACGTATCAGATGGACCCGCCTAACGCGCGCGAGGCCATGCGCGAGATCGAGCTCGACGTGCGTGAGGGCGCCGACCTGGTGATGGTCAAGCCGGCCCTGGCGTACATGGACCTCATCGCCCGCGCCCGCGCCCGCTTCGACCTGCCGTTAGTAGCCTACAACGTCTCGGGCGAGTTCGCGATGGTCAAGGCCGCGGCCGCGAACGGCTGGATCGACGAGAAGCGCATCGTGTACGAGATCCTGACCGGAATCCGGCGCGCCGGAGCGGACCTGATCATCACCTATCACGCTAAGGACGCGGCTCGCTGGCTGCGCGAAGGGAGCATTTGAGCCAGCCTGAGCCGCCGAGCGGCACGCGCCGCACTCGCCGCGCGCCGGAGCCGCGCCGCAACCCGCTCCAGAAGCCGAAGGGCATCCTGTACTCCGGCCTGAGCGCCGTACTGCTGGTGCTGTTGGTGATCACGCTGGTGCAGGCCGCCTGCAGCCCGGCCACGACCCCGGCAGCCGCCACGCCGTCCGCGCCGGCAGCGTCCGTCCGTCCATCGGCGCAGGCGACTGCCTCTGCTCCGGCGTCAGCGCCGGCCAGCGCCGCGGCTTCGGCGTCAATCTCACCCAAGCCAACATTCTCGTCACCGCCGCCCATGAGCATCGACACCAGCCACCATTACACGGCCAAGATCGAGACGGAGAAGGGCACTATCGTGCTCGACCTCGATCCGCAGCTGGCGCCGCAGACAGTGAACAACTTCGTGTTCCTGGCGAAGCAGAGCTTCTACGATGGCCTCAAATGGCACCGCGTGGTGCCGGATTTCGTCATCCAGGGTGGCGACCCGCAGGGCACCGGAGGCGGCGGCCCAGGCTACAAGTTCCCGGACGAGCCGGTGAAAGGCGAGTACAAGGACGGCTGCGTGGCGACGGCCAACGCCGGGCCAAACACCAACGGCAGCCAGTTCTTCATCTGCATCGCCGACGACACGACCAAGCTCCAGAAGCTCTACAACCTGTTTGGCTACGTCACATCCGGCTTGGATGTGGCTAAGCGCATCACCACGACCGACCACATGCTGAAGGTGACCGTCAGCTGAGGCCTTCCTCCTGACCAAATCAGAAGAGATCTTCCGCCGTTCGCAGCAGCTGATGCCGGGCGGTGTCAACTCGCCGGTCCGGGCCTTCAAAGCCGTCGGCGGCACGCCGCCAGTGATCGATCGCGGCGCCGGCGCCTACCTGTGGGACGTCGATGGCCGGCAGTACGTCGACTACGTCGGCTCCTGGGGGCCGCTCATCCTGGGCCATGCGCATCCAGCGGTGGTCGAGGCCATCCAGCGCGCGGCCGAAAAGGGCGCCACCTTCGGCGCGCCTACGGAGCTCGAGGCCGAGCTGGCCGAGCTGGTGGTCCAGGCCGTGCCCTCGATCGAGATGGTCCGCTTCGTCTCATCCGGCACCGAAGCGACGATGAGCGCGCTGCGGCTCGCCCGCGGGGCCATCGGCCGAGACAGGATCATTAAGTTTGCCGGGGGCTACCATGGCCACGCCGACTACTTGCTGACGGCCGCCGGCTCAGGCGTACTGACGCTAGGCCAGCCCGATAGCCCGGGCGTGCCCGCCGCCAGCGCCGCCGGCACGATCGTCGTGCCCTACAACGACCTGGTGGCCGTGGAGCATGCCTTCGCCGGCCACCACCGCGAAGTGGCCGCCGTGATCGTGGAGCCGGTCGCGGCCAACATGGGCGTGGTCCCGCCGGAGCCCGGCTTCCTGGAGGGTCTGCGCCGGCTCACGAGGCAGCACGGCGCGCTGCTCATCTTCGACGAGGTCATCACCGGCTTCCGCCTCAGCTATGGCGGTGCGCAGGCCCTCAATGGCGTGACGCCCGACCTGACCTGCCTGGGCAAGATCGTCGGCGGCGGGCTGCCGGTGGGCGCCTATGGCGGCTCGCAGGCGCTGATGGAGCACATGGCGCCCGTCGGGCCGGTCTACCAGGCCGGCACGCTGTCGGGGAACCCGCTAGCCATGTCCGCCGGGATCGTCACCCTCAAAGAGCTCGGCAAACCCGGCTTTTATGAGCGCCTCGAGGCGATCAGCGCCCGGCTCGCACACGGCCTCGCCAGCTTGGGCTGCCTGAACCGCGCTGGGTCGTTGATGACGCTGTTCTGCCAGCCTGGGCCAGTCCTGAACTACGAGGACGCCAAGAAATCGGATACTGCCCGCTACGCTCGCTTCTTCCACCACATGCTCGAGCGCGGCATCTACCTGGCGCCTTCGCAGTTCGAGGCGCTGTTCGTGTCGGCTGCCCACACCGAGGCTGACGTAGACCGTACGATCGACACGGCGAGCAGCTTCGCGGCCTAGCGCTCCACCAGGTCCCCTTGGATATTGCCGTCGAAATCGTTGTCCGTGAGATCGACCCCAGAGGCAGCCTCCAGAACCATGCCGAGGCGGTTGTGCTCCAGCCGATTGCCTTCCAGACTCCAGTTGGAGGTGGGCGCATCCGGCCCACCTCGAATAGCGATGCCGGCGCCATTGTTGTGGTGGCAAAAGTTCCGCCGCAGCACACCGGCTGACGAGGGCGCGCCGGTAAACACGATGCCGCAGTGCCCCAGCCCTGGCTCTGGAGCGTTGTGGTTGCCGGACGGATCGCCGTTGTAGGCAGCCTCGTTCTCCAGCAGCACCGTGCGCATCGAGCCGCCAAGCCAGAAGCCGTAACTGCCGTGATTGGCGCGATTGGCGACATAGGTCGTGTTTGGCGCCCAGGCCTCGAAGCAGTTGTTGTTGGCGAACGAGGCGTCGTTGCCCTCCAAGTAATTGCCGCTGCTCGGTAGCGAGTTCAGTAGGCGGATGAAGAATCCGTCCCCGCCATAAGTCGCGTCGTTGTGGAGGAAGCGGTTGTCGTTCGAGGCATGCTCGATGAGCACGCCCGCCGAGTCCCGCGCATGGACTTCGCCCGGCGAGATGCGGATGCCGTGGCAGAAGTTATTTCGCTCGACGGCGTTGCTCGAGGATTGCCACAGCCGCAGACAGGTGTTGGAGGCATGGGAGAAGTCGTTATCCAGCACCTGGATGCGCTCGCAGCCATACAGGCCGCACGCGTCCCACACGCGATTGGCGCGGTTGTCTCGAAGCACGGAATCGACCACCTCCAGCAGCACGATTCCGCCACGCCGGCCGTTATCGCCCCAACCGAAGTCAGGATCGTGGAAGTTGTCGGAGAAGTCACACTGCTCGATGGTCCAGCCGCGAGCCTGCTCGATCCGCAGGCCGGTCTCGAAGCCTCGAACGGTCACATTCCTGAGGGTTACGCCGTCGATGCCGGTCGCCGAGATGCCGATCCCTTCGTGCGGTCGCGAGCCCTGTATGACCGCTCCTCGGCCGTCCACGGTCACCCCCGACGCGGTGATGCGCAGCCCGGCATAGGTGCGGCCCGGCTCCAGGCGGAGGCTGCGGTCGACCACCAGCAGCTCTCGCTCGGGAGCCATTGCCCGCTATCCTAGCCGCATGGCAAATCCGGCTGCTTGGGGCGGGCGTTTCCGCGCGGAAACGGCGCCATTGGCGCAGCGCTTCGGGGCGTCCGTGCCGTTCGACTGGCGGCTGTACCGATTCGACGTCGCCGGCTCGATCGCCCACAGCCGGATGCTCGCTAAGCAGGGGATCATCTCCCAGGCGATCCAGAAGGAGATCGAAGCCGGGCTCAAACGGGTGCTGGCCGAGATCGAAGCCGGGAAGTTCGACTGGAGCCTCGAACGCGAGGACGTCCACCTCCATATCGAGGCGGCGCTCGGCGAAGCCGGCCGGAGCCTGCACACGGCTCGCAGCCGCAACGACCAGGTAGCCCTCGACCTACGGCTGTTCGTGCGCGAGGCGATCGTGGACGCCTGCCGGGGAATCGTGGCGCTGCAGGAGGCGCTGCTAGGGCGTGCAGCCGAGCACGTGGACACGCTGCTGCCCGGCTACACGCATCTGCAGCGCGCCCAGCCGGTGTCGCTCGGCCACCACCTGCTGGCCTATGTGGAGATGCTGCAGCGGGACTTCGAGCGCCTGTCGGATGGCTTCGCCCGCGCGAACGTCTTGCCGCTGGGGTCGGGTGCGCTGGCCGGCGTGCCGTATGCGATCGATCGTGAGCTCGTGGCGGCGCAGCTTGGCTTTGCCGCCATCTCGGCCAACAGCATCGACGCTGTCTCGGATCGGGACTTCGTGGCCGAGTTCCTGGCCAGCGCGGCGCTCTGCGGACTGCACCTGTCGCGGCTGGGGGAGGAGCTGGTGCTGTGGTCGTCAGCCGAATTCCGGTACGTCGAGATGGACGACGCCTGGGCGACCGGCAGCAGCATGATGCCGCAGAAGAAGAACCCCGACTTCGCCGAACTGGTGCGAGGCAAGAGCGGCCGCCTGGTGGGCGATCTGGTGAGCCTGCTCACCGTCCTCAAAGGCTTGCCGCTGGCCTACAACAAGGACCTGCAAGAGGACAAGGAGCCTCTGTTCGACGCCGCCGGTACCCTGACCGACTGCCTGGCGGTCTCAGCCGCCATGCTCGGCACGCTGCGCTTCAATGCCGAGCACATGATCGAGGCGGCGGGGCAGGATTACACGACCGCGACCGACCTGGCCGACTACCTGGTCGGAAAAGGGCTGCCGTTTCGGGACGCCCACCGGGTGGTCGGCGAGCTGGTGGCTGGTTGCATCAAGCGCAGCCAGCAGCTGCCGGAGGCCTCGCTGGAGCAGCTGCGGGCCCATTCGGAGCTGTTCGAGCCCGATGCTCTAAACGTCCTAAGCGCCAGCGCTTCCGTGGCCGCCCGCGACGTGCCAGGCGGCACCGCCCCGGCGCGCGTACGCCAGGCGCTGGCGGCAGCTCGAGACCGTCTGTCCGCCAGTCAGCGCCGGCTCCGGGAGCTGCAGGCGATTACCCGGCGCGCGGAGGCGCTGCTGCGGTAGGTGCCCTCGGCTAGCCTCTTCCGCTCCGCTGGGAGGGAACTGGCGTTACGTGGGAACATTCGCCCACCAACGGGTGGTTGGTTGGCCAAGTCGCGGAGCCTGTCGGCTATAATCGCGCCGAATCCGGCAGGCATAGAACGCCTGCCTGGTCATGTTTTAGGAGCACTGAATGGGCGTGTTCAACGCCTTCTTCGGGGTCTTTTCCAAAGACCTCGGAATCGATTTGGGCACGGCCAACACGCTAGTCCACGTCCAGGGAAAGGGCGTGGTGTTGTCCGAGCCTTCAGTCGTTGCTATCGATAAGAAAAGCAGGAAGGTGCTGGCCGTCGGAGCCGAGGCCAAGCGCATGGTCGGCCGCACGCCAGCCAACATCATCGCCGTGAGGCCGCTTAAGGATGGCGTCATCGCCGATTTCGACATTGTCGAGCAGATGCTGCGCTATTTCATCGGCAAGGTGCACTCCGGCTTCTTGATGCCGCGCCCCCGGGTGGTAGTCGGCATACCGTCGGGCGTCACGGAAGTGGAAAAGCGGGCCGTGCACGATGCCGCTATTCGGGCCGGCGCCCGCGAGGCCTTCCTGATCGAGGAGCCGATGGCGGCCGCGATCGGCTCCGGCCTGCCCATCACCGAGCCCATTGGCAGCATGATCGTCGACATCGGTGGCGGCACCACCGAGGTGGCGGTCATCTCCCTCGAGGGCATCGTCGTCAGCCGCTCGATCCGCACTGCCGGCGACGAGATCGATGAGGCAATCCTGCAGTACGCGCGCCGCGAGCACAGCCTGGCCATTGGCGAGCGCAGCGCCGAGGAAACCAAGATCAAGATTGGCTCGGCCTACAACACGGGCAACGAGCGCACGGTGGAGCTGCGCGGGCGGGACCTGATCACCGGTCT
>DATGVV010000099.1:0-4219 GCA_035299885.1 Chloroflexota bacterium
CGACTGGTGGTGGAAGCGATTGCCGGCCTGGAGCAGGGTGCCGTCTACGTCGAATAGGAGGATCGCGTCGCGCACCAGCGGCCAATCATAGCCGCCGGGCCGGGTGGTGGCACTCGGCTGGCTATGCTGTGGTCATGGCGCTCGACGCCTCGGCTCCGCCACCGACCGAGCTGCAAACTCCGGAGCCGCGCTGGGCCGAACAGTACGAACCGCGGCCCGTGGCGCGCCAGTTCGGAGCAGGATTGTGGCTGGCGCTGGAGATGTTCCGCACGGTGCGGACGCTCGTCTCATTAGGAGTCCTACTGCTGCTGGTGCTGGTGGTGGTCAACTTCACCTCGACCGCCGGGCAGCTCAGCCAGCGGCTGAACTCGGCCTGGCAGCGCACCGAGCAGGGTTTTGTGGCCGCGGGCCAGGCCGTGGCCGACGCATTCAATCCAACCCACCCGCCGCGTTACCCCATCAGCCAAGACACCGAGTTCGGGTCGTTCTTTGCCGTGCGGGTGGGTGAGGCAGTTGGCGATTCTCCCGTCTACCAGTTCACGCTGGGCGGTATCAAGCGGCGGGACGATGCCGGCGGCAACCCGGACGTCGCCCAGTACGCCCTCCTAAACCGGCAGTACAAGGTGCCGCGCGAGACCAAGATCTTGGGCGTGACGGTGCGAGTCGACCGCGGCGAGCAGCAGTTCGTGCTGGACCGCGGCGAGACGTTCCGCATTGGCGGCAAGCTGTACAAGGTGAACTGGATCTCGGCCGCCGATCAGCAGATGGCTGCGGGGGTGTATCGCAACCCGGACCAGTTCGCCGGCAAGCTGGCCTTCGACTCGGACTAGCCCCGCGGGGGTGGCGGATCCCAAAATGGCTCGACCCTGCGGGGCGGTCCAATGCGCTCGAACGGCGGCTTGCGATTGAGGATCAGGTCCATGACGTCGGCAAGCCCGGCGTGGGCGGCATCCTGCTCCTCGGGCGGGAGGTTGGAGCTCGCCAGCTCGTCCTCGTCGAGGATGACGAAGCGGCCGTCGGGGTAGAGAAAAACGTCCAGCTCCATATCGACGAAGCGCAGCTGGTCGTCCTCGAGCTCAATGGGCTGGCAGATGTTGCAGTACCAGCCCTTGGTGCGGCCGTTGCGGTGCGACCGCACTTCCCAGACGCTGAACCACTTGCCCCAGTAGTAGCGTTCGAGGAACGAGTCGCCGTACTCGAACACGGTGTAGCCCAGGAACATGGGCTCCTGGCGGGCAGCCCACGGCGCGAGGACGAGCAGGTACTCGTCGTTCTCTTCGACGACCTCGGCCGTCCAGGCGAAGATCAGGCGCCGATCGTGGCCCAGCTTGGAGATCGTGAGGGTGCGGATAGTGGGACTATACTCGGCCAGTGCCCGAGGTGACCGTGCTGCAGCTGGAGGAGGTGGCTGGCCAGCTGAAGCCGCTCGGCCAGGAGATCCGCTATGCCACGTGCGTTGAAGCCGGTCACTTCACGCAGGGCATCATCGCGTTTGCGGGCAAGCCGGCCAGCGGCAGCCAGATTACGCACGACGACAAGGACGTGCTGTGCTACGTCATCTCGGGGACGGGGCGGCTGCGCAGCGAAGAGCTTGAGATGGTGCTGAAGCAAGGCTCCATATGTCACGTGCCGGCCGGGGTAGCGCACGATTTCCAGGCCACCGGCGACCGCGAGCTGGTGCTGTTCTACACGCTTATCGAGAAGCCCTCGCCTTAAGCAGCTTCCCGAAGAGGTTCGGCTTGAGCTCGTTCATAGGAGGCATGGTGCTCTCTTGCAGGAGGCGCTTGTCGCGTCGCCAGCGGGCGAGAGCCTGCAGGGTGGCTTGCCAGTCGGCCTCGATCTGATCGCTGTCATTGAGTCGGTCGCGGAGGTCGAGCAGGGCGGCAGCCGTGGTGTCCAGCCAGCGCGCCAGCGCGGCGGAGTTCTGAGCGGCTTCCTGCCACAGGGCGGGTCCGGCGTCCTCTGCCAGCTGAGCCAGCTGGTTGAAGGTGTCGCCGGCCAGCTTGCCGGCTTCGTCCCAGCGCGGGTGGCTGGTGAGGGCCGATATCGTGACAGCCAGCAGCGCGGGCGGCAGCAGCTCGCCGGCGGCGGTCAGGCCATCATGCTCGGCGGGATCGAGAAAGTAGGGCTGAGCTCCGGCGGCGGTGACGAGCGCGCTCATGGCGTTTACGGCGGCCTCGCTGGCCGCCTGCCCAGGGCTGAGGCAGTAGATGGCGTTGCGGAAGACCTCCGCGCGGGCCTCTTCGGCATCATGGCCGCGGTCGTCCAGCACGGGACGCCCGGCGATGAAGTGGACCTCCGGCGGCAGAGTGCGCGCCGCCTCGGTCGCGGGCACCTTCCAGCGGCTCGTTTCGGTGACCACAGCGCCAGGGCTGAGGCCGGGAGCTAGCTCGTCGAAAGCTGACAGCAGCTCGCGGCCGGGCACCGTCAAGACCACAACGGCCGCCTGCTGGACGGCTGCCGCGCTGCTGGGTGCCTCCTGGTCGACGGCGCCAATGCGCTTCGCCGCCGCCAAGCGCGTACGGTCGCGGTCATAGCCGGAGATCACCTCGAACAGCTTCGACCGACGCAGCGCGAGACTCAAAGACGCGCCAACGAAGCCGGTGCCGATGATGGCGAGCTTGGCCATGGGCGCGATGGTAGCTTAGAGGCGTGAGCGTCAGACTTCGGATCGCCCCTTCGCCGACGGGCGATCCGCACGTCGGCACGGCCTATATGTCGCTGTTCGACCTGGCGTTCGCCCGGCAGCAAGGCGGCAAGTTCATATTGCGCATCGAGGACACCGATCAGGCCCGATCGACTGTCGAGTCGGAGCAGGTGATCTATCACTCGCTGCGCTGGTTGGGACTTCAGTGGGACGAAGGGCCGGACGTCGGCGGACCCTACGGGCCGTACCGGCAATCCGAGCGGCTGAGCCTTTACCGGCAGTACGCCGAGCAACTGGTTGAGCAGGGCGAAGCCTACTACTGCACCTGCTCCCCGGAGCGCCTCACCGCGCTGCGCCAGGAACAGATCGCTGCGAAGCAACCGCCAGGCTATGACCGCCACTGCCGAAATCTCGCTCTGCGGCCGAAGGCCGGCGAGCCACACGTGATCCGCATGAAGATGCCGCTCGAAGGCGAAAGCGTCTTCGAGGACCTGGTTCGGGGCGAGCTGCGGCGGCCCTACAAGGACAGCGACGACCAGGTGATCGTCAAATCGGACGGCTTCCCGACCTATCACCTGGCAGTGGTCGTGGACGACCACCTGATGGAGATCAGCCATGTGGTGCGTGGTGAGGAGTGGATCTCCAGCACGCCCAAGCACCTGGTGCTGTACCAGACTCTGGGCTGGGAGCCGCCGCGGTTCGCGCACATGCCGCTGCTGCGCAACCCTGACAAGAGCAAGGTCAGCAAGCGCAAGAACCCAACCTCGCTGCTGTGGTACCAGCGACAGGGCTACTTGCCGGAGGCCATGCGCAATTTCCTGGCCCTACTTGGTTGGTCGATGCCCGATGGGCGTGAGATCTTCACGTTCGAAGACGTCGTGGCCAACTTCAGCTTCGAGCGCGTGGTCACCTCAGGCCCAGTGTTCTCGATGGACAAGCTGGACTCGATCAACGGCCACTACATACGCTCGATGTCCGGCGATGAATTGTTGCCGCGGCTGTTCGACCGGGATTACGTACGGGCGCAGCTGCCGCTGGTCCAGGAACGGATGCGGACGCTGAATGAGTTCCATACCGCCACAGCGTTCTTCTATGCCGACGAGCTGAGCTACGACCCGGCGCTGCTGGTGCCCAAGAAAGCATCGCCGGAGGATGTGCCCAGCTGGCTCAAGGCAGTGCGCGAGCGCATCGAGGAGTTCCGGCCGTGGCAGGCAGCTGCGCTGGAGGAGGCGTTGCGAGCGCTGCTGGCGGAGCGGCAGTGGAAGACGGGCGAGGTGTTCATGAGCGTGCGCGTTGCCCTGACGGGCAGCACGCAATCTCCGCCGCTGACGGAGACGATGGAGGTGCTGGGCCGGGAAAAGACGCTGCAGCGCCTGGATCGCGCGGCTGCGCTGGTGCAAGCACCGCCAGCTTGAACTAACCCCGCAAAGCCTGCTATCTTGGGCGGCATGCAAGCAGCTTTTCGCGTCAGCAACCTGTGTCTTCCGCTTGGATTGATCGTGGCCCTGACGGCCTGCGGCGGGGGCGCCGCGCCGGCGAGCAGCCCGCCGGTGGCCTCCAGCCCGCCGGCCG
>DATGVV010000100.1:0-3398 GCA_035299885.1 Chloroflexota bacterium
GCGCTGAGCCGGGCAGGGAGGGTGACGACCAGCGTGTCGCCGTGGATAACCGCCGAAATGGTCCTCGTCCGCCGCTTGCTGCGAATCACCTCGACGTTCATCGCCGGGAAGCGTAGCAGCGGAAGCAGGCGCTGGGCGCTAGGGCTAAACGCTAGCTACGAGGCGTCAGTTTTGGCCTTTTCAGCCCCTGGCTCGTCCTCGGGTTTGGTGGCCTTGCGGATCTCGCTGATGCCCTGGCCAATGCCTTTGGCGAGCCCGGGGATGCTCTTCGCGCCAAAGATCAGGACGACCAGCACGAGGACGATGATGAGCTCGGGGAGATGACCCGCGAGAAACATGGTGCCGAAAGCTTATCCTAGCGAACGACTAACGACTAACGACTCGCGTCTCGCGTCTCACTCGACGGCGGCTTCTTCCAGCTCCGGCTCTCGCACGCCAGCTGTCGGGCCGAGCGCCAGCAGCGCCTCGCGCTCCTCGTTGGGAATCTCGCGTCGCTCCTTGACCACCTGCAGCAAAGCAGTGCGCGACTTGGCCGCTGGCCCGATCAGCACCCCGCCGACCAGCAGGTGCTCGTAGAAGAACAAGCGCTTATACCCAAAGGTGTCCATGTCGCAGTCCATCACTGACTCCAGCATGGGCTGGTCGGCCGGCGTACTGCCGAAGACGGTGATGCGCGAGTCGAACAGTGTGCTGGTGTACGTGGGCACGTGCGCGAACGGCTGCCGGTCGCCGTGGTGCTCGGACATCATATTGGCGGCCGCCAGGCGGCCTTGCAGTCCAGCGCTCTCCCAGGTGCCGAGCATGTTGTAGATGTGCAGGTACATGTCGTAAAACTCGGCGCAATCGCCAGCGGCGTAGATGCCGGGTACGTTCGTCTCCAGGAAGCGATCGGTCAGGATTCCGCGGTGCAGGTGGATGTCCGTGCCGCGACAGATGCGGGTGTTGATGCGCAGGCCAAAGCCGCAGCCCACCAGGTCGGCCGCCAGACGCTTCTTGGATTTCGTCGAAGCCGACGAGACGCTGCCGTCCTTGGCGTCGATCTGGCCCGGCTCGTCGCCGTAAATGATGCGCACGTCGTGCATTTCGGCCAGCTTCTCGACCATCTGGCCGCCCACGTCGTCCAGGATCTGGCGTAGGAAGCGCGGGCCCCGCATGACCCAACTGGTGAGGATGCCGCGCGAGGCGAAGCCCTCGGTGAGCTCGTAGGCGATGTAGCTGCCGCCGAAGGTGACCGCGTGCTTGGCCGTCTGAGCGATCTCCAGGATCTCATTCGTGTCGTCCAGCGTCTGGAAGTAGCACACGCCCTTGGTATCGGCGCCCGGCGCGTCCATGCGATTGGGCGTGCCGCCGGTGGCCAGCAGCAGGGCATCGTAGGGGTACTGCTCGCCATTGCTGGCGGTCACGACCCTGTTCTCGGTGTCCAGCGCCTCGGCGCGAGTATTGAGCAGCAGCTCGATATTGCGCTGTTGGTGCTGCTCGACGGTGCGCATCAGCACTTTCTTCTCGGTGACCTTGAGCTTGAGGTAGGGCGGCAGGGCCACGCGGTTGTAGAGAGGGTAGGGCTCCTCGGCGATGAGGACGATGCGGGCCACAGGATCGGCCTTGCGGATGGTCTCCGCGGCGCTGGTGCCGGCGATGCCGTTGCCGATGATGACGTAGCTGCGGCGGCCGTTCACCTCTTCGAGGATAACAGTGCCGGTTGCTGCCTTTTTGACGGGTAGGATCGCCGTATGTTCGTCAGCATCTCCCGCTATCGCGTCAAGCCTGGCCTGGAGGAAGAGCTCAAGTCCCACAACGAGGAGTGGAAGGCGAGCATCCGGACGCAGGTGGCGGGCTTCATCAGCGTGCACGTGTACAAGAACCCCAAGGACCCGCTGGAGTGGACGAGCGTGGCCACGTTCGTGGACCAGTACTCGGAGATGGCGAATGCCAACAGCACCGAGCACAAGCTGTGGTACCGGCGCATGCTGGAGATGCTGGATGCGCCCCCGGTCTACTGGCAAGGGGAGCTCGTCCAGGAGGGCTGAGGCCGCTCGACGCAATTGTCAAGCCACGCCGCCCGCGTTTCAAAGCCAGAACGCGCAAACCCAACTTGTCTGGTCCGACAAACATCGGGCGGATCTCACCGGTGGTTCTGAAACCCTCTTGACCGGGCGCGCCGCCGGCGTAGTATGAGCCTGCGAATCCCGAGAAATCGTGGGAGCGCGGAAGAAGGCCTGAATCGTCAGGTCGAGGCAGTGGGCCAGGGCAACCGAAACACGTTGAAGGCGCCAGCCCTCATCGAGATAGGTCGTCCGAATCCGCATCCCAGCCCGAGCCGCAAGGCGGAGGCCTGGAAGAAGCCACCAGGACCGGCAGGCGGCGGTCGCGAGACCGCAGAGTCGCGGTCCGGGTAGGCGGAAGCTGAAACTGACGAGCCAGCGCGGTGGAGCTCCAACCGGGGCAACTCGGTCAGAGCGTCGAAGCCGAACCGGTGAAGGCGGCCCGAAGCACCCTCTCCGCGAGGACTCGGGATTTGTATTTTGGCGGGCTAAAATTCGGTGCGCCGGCCGGAGTAGCTCAGCGGTAGAGCAGCGGACTCATAAGCCGTTGGTCGTCAGTTCAAATCTGACCTCCGGCACTCGTGATTTCGAGGCCCTTGAGCGTGGCCGATCAGGTTTCGATCAGGTTTTCTGGGAGATTTAGATCAGGCCCAGCTAACCTTTGAGGTAACGTCGAAGAGCTGTTCGAACGACATCCGAGGCTGTCTTTGGAGCGGCCAGCACGCGCCATTGTCCTGTTCAAGCTCCGTTAGCGTGCTCAGGGTCGCCAGCTTGGTCATGACCTGATCGTAAAGGGCCACGGCGCCCATCGACAAGAGCCACTCCGATACAAACGGACGAGACCGCATCCTCTTAGCCGTCAGGTTGTCGGCGGCGAGCCGCCGAGCATGTGTCCCAGGGCATCACTGGCGCGCTTGGCGCCTCCGGGCAGCAGGTGGTTATAGATGCGCAGCAGAACCCCGGCATCGCGCCAGCCACCCATCTGCTGTACTTCGCTCAAGCTGTAGCCTGCGGCGAGGAGCAGCGTGGCGCCCGTGTGTCGGAGGTCGTGGATGCGAACAGTTGGCTCGATGCCGGCTGCTTCGAGGTATTCTTTGAACCGCCGCCGTAGAGTCGTCGGCGCGATGCGGTCGCCACAAGGTGACCGGAACATAAGCCGGTCTTCTGGCTTGATGGCTTCGGGTTTTCCCCAACTCTCGATGAATTCGCGCTTGAACGCCTGATGGCGTCGCATGAAAACCATCGCTTCAGCGCTGAGCTCGATGGTGCGGGGGTTACTCTTGCTATTCCCCGCGGGCTTGACACTGCCATTCTCCAGCATGACCCGCTGGAAATGGTAGAGTCCACGGTCCAGAT
>DATGVV010000101.1:0-6998 GCA_035299885.1 Chloroflexota bacterium
GTTTTAGCCGTGGTATTCGCCTTCCACTTTGGATTGGAGGCTGGCTGGCAGCGCAGCCCGATCCCCACCGTAGAGCACGGGCGCGGCGAGCAGGCCGTGCTGGGCCATGACGTCACGCGCGCCTGGGCTCAATTCGAACTCCACGAAGGCCAGCGCGCCACCGGGGTTGGGTGCGTGGTTGAGGACTGCCGCTGTGTACAGGATCGGGGCACCCTTGAAGGTCTGGCCGCGACTGTTGGTGTAGGTTGCGGCCGCGTACCGCTGGGCCTGATCGGGGCTGCTCAGGTTGATCTCGTCGGGCAGTGCGAGGTGGGGCAGACGCTTCTCCACCGCCTCATTCAGATAGAAGAAGCCCGCGTCGAGGGCGCCGCTCTCCAGCCGTGTTTCGAGCGTTTCCTCCGGGAAGATCTGCGCCGAGCTCACGTCCACGCCCAGGATGCGCTGGGCGAGGCCGGGCAGATGGTAGTAGTCCTCCGCCAGCTGCAGTAGGAAGAGCGTGCGGTAACCCTTCGGGTCGAGGTTGGGATCGGTGCGGCCGAGACGGAGCCCCGGCTGCTGCAGCACCTCGTACCACTGCCGTCCACCGTTTTTGGCTTCCTCAAAATCCGAAGCGAAGCGGCCGCGTGGGCTGTAGCCGACCACCAGGCTGGTGCGGGCGAAGGTCACGTACCAGCTCAGCCAATCGGGCATGAGAGCGCGATTGACCTCTGGATCGGCGCTGATGAAGACGTCGCCCGATTTAGTGCGGTCCTTGATGGCATTGGCCAGCGCCACGGAGCCGGCCGCCTGGCCCTGGTAGGCGATGCCGCTCGACTTCTGGAAGGCGGGCCCCAGGCCCTGCTCCATGAGGTTGCTCAGCGAGCCTGCGTACAGCACGGTCATGCTGCCGCTGGACCCGCCGCAGCCGGCCAGCAGGATGGCGAGCGCGGCCAGCAGCAGACCCGGTCTCACGCGGGATTGCCGCCGCCCCGGCAGGCGGGGCACAGGCCGAACAACTCCAGGTTGTGGCGATGGACCTCATACCCCTTGTGCTCAGCCACGTCGCGCAACTCCAGTTCGAGGTGCGGCGTCTCAACCTGCTCCACGCGACCGCATGCGGTGCAGACGATGTGGTGATGGTGGCTTGGGGTGCAGAACGTGTAGAAGGTGCGTGAACCATTCTCCTCGGTGAAGCGCACGGCCAACCCGTGAGCGGTGAGTGCCTCCAGCAGCCTAAAGACGGTCGGGCGGCTGACGCCTAGGCGCCGCCCATGATCGATAAGGTCGCCGATGCTGACGAGCTTCTCGCGATCGGCCATATAGCCGATCAAGGCGGTGCGATCGGGAGTCAGGCGGTAGCCGGCGGCGCGGAGCGTGGCGGTCATCTGATCTGCCAGGCTCGCGCTCTCCACGGTCGGCATTCACTCTAGCAGGCGTTTTGCGAGCGAACCCCTTGACTAAGTGAGACTAAGTATCTACAATGGCCGGCATGGCCGTTGCACTTGCAGCTATCACGTTCTTCTCCACGGGCCTGGGCGGGCTGTGCGCCATTCGATTGCGGGCGCGACTGCACTTGCTGTTGGGTTTTGCCTCGGGCGCGGTGCTCGGGGTGGTCTTCTTCGACGTGCTGCCGGAGCTTTTCTCGCTGGAAAACACGCCGTCCTATGTCACGCTGGCGACGGCTGGCGGCTTCCTGGCGTTTTTCATCCTGGAGCGCATCACGGCGCTGCACAGCGGGCGAGAGCATGCCCGCAAGTTAGAGGAGCACGAGCCCGAAATCGGGATTCTGAGCGCGATCGGCTTCTGCGTCCACAGCTTCTTGGACGGCGTGGCCATTGGCGTGGGCTTCCAGGCCAGCGCAGGGTTAGGTGTGCTGATCGCGCTGGCAGTGATCGCGCATGATTTTAACGACGGCCTCAACACGGTGACCGTCATGCTGGCTCACGGAAACCCGGTAAGGCGCACAGTGGCGCTGCTGTTCCTGGACATGTCAACGCCGCTGCTGGGGGCGGCTTCCACGCTGTTTTTCCGCCCGCCGGAAGTGGCTATCGCCTGGATCCTGGCGTTTTTTGCAGGCAGCTTCCTGTACATCGGCGCGTCGGACTTGCTGCCCGAGGCCCGCGAGCATGATTCACCCTTGGTGGCGGTCGCCACTTTTGTGGCGATGGCGCTTATCTTCGGGGTCACGCGGGCGCTTCCCAAGTAGAGATATCCTGAGCGGGTGAGCCTTGCTGGGCGCAGCCGCTGGTCGTGGGCCGGGCTGGGCCTGTGGCTGGCGAAGGCCGGCCTGGCGGTGCTGCTCGCGGCCGGACTGCTGGCGGGCACCGAGCTGGCAGACGACGCTTGGGACCGCGGCGTGCATGTGACGCCGGCCCAAACAACCATGCATGCCGCCCTGACCGCCGCCGGCTTTGCGCACCATCACATGCACGGGGTTGTCCCGGCCGGGCAACTGCCGGGCAGCGGCGGCGCGGTGCTGCAGGACCAGAGTTCAGGGATGCGTTGGGGCACGCCCTTCACGCCGGCAGCTCAGCCGGAGCTGGCGTTTTGCCTGGCGCTGGCCGGGTGCCCTGCCGCGGCAGCTGGACATACCTTGCCGGCCGGCGTTCTGATGCCGCCGCCCACGCCTCCTCCCCAAGCAGCCTAAGCGAGCCTGCAACCACTTTCGTACTGCATTTTGGAGGAGACTTCATGCGTAAATGTGCTGCGCTGCCACTGAGCGGCGCGCTACTCGCCATATCTCTGCTGCTGCCCGCGGTCGCTTCAGCCCACGAACGGCGCGACGTCGGCAATTACCAATTCGTGGTGGGCTTCCTCAACGAGCCACCGGTCGCCGACCAGATGAACGGCATCGACCTGACCGTCACCAGCAAAGGCGACAACAAGCCGGTTGAAGGCGTCGACAAGACGCTGAAGGCGGAGGTCATCGTGGGCGGCAACGCCAGGTCGATGCCGCTTGCCCTGCAGGCGCGCTTCGGCCAGCCCGGCAAATACGCGGGCTACTTCATGCCCACGGCGTCGGGCGCGTACATCTTCCACTTCAGCGGGACCGTCAATGGCGACGCGGTGGACCAGCGCTTCGAGTCCGGTCCTGGCCGCTTCGACGACGTCCAACCGTTGGCGCCGCTGCAGTTCCCGGTGAAGACGGGCGACCCGGCGACCTTGCAGGCGCAGGTTTCCGACGCCCAGGCGGCGGCCTCGCAGGGGCGCCTGCTGGGGATTGTGGGGATAGTCGTTGGTCTCATAGGGATCGGCGTTGGGGCCATTGGGTTCGCGCGGCGCAGGTGACTCCTTAGGTGCCCTCACCTAGCCTCTCCCATTGTGATGGGAGAGGAATAAAGCGCGGGGGGAGAGGAACGCGCGCCATCTTGCTGGCCATCGCGCTGTTCCTTGTGAGCGCGCCGGCGGCGCTGGCGCATGCCAATGTGGTGCGGACGGAGCCAGCGGCGAACGCCAACGTGGAGCAGGCGCCGAGCCGGGTGCAGCTGTGGTTCAGCGAGCGGCCCGAGGTCAAGCTCACCCAGATCCAGGTGTTCGACGCGCAGCGCAAGGAGGTGCAGGCCGGCGCGCCGACGCAGGCCGCCGACGACCCGCTCTCGGTCGTCGAGCAGCTGGAGCCGGGGCTGCCGCAGGGGGTGTACACCGTGAGCTGGCGCACGACCTCGGCTGTCGACGGCCACGTGACGGGTGGGGCATTCGCCTTCGGGATCGGCGCGGCGCCGACAGCCGCCGACTTGGCGGCACTCACCGCGGCCACCCAGCAGCCGCCACCCAGCCCCGCCAGCGTGATCGTTCGCTGGCTGGAATATTTGGCCGCCGTGGGGCTGCTGGGACTGGCGCTGTTCGGACTGCTGGTGGGCGAACAGGCGGGCGCGCGATTGTACGCTCAGCGGCTTACTCGAACGGCCGGCACGCTGGCCATCGTGCTGCTGTTCGCCAGCTTCGCCGCGCTGCTCGACCAGGCGCGGCAGTCCGGCGGCGGACTGTACGCCGGCAGCTTGCAGGCGACTCTCGGCACGAGCGTCGGCCAGAACCTGCTCGGGCGGGTGGCGCTGGCGGCGCTGATCCTGGTGCTCCTGCTGGCGCGGCCGCGGTCGCTGACAGTGGGGCGTGCTAGCGCTCACCGGTCGCTCGGCGCCGCGGCAGCGCGAGAGCTGCCGGCGACCACGGCGATTGACCCGGGCGGAGTTGCGCTCATAGCGGCGCTGCTGGCGCAGCTGCTGCTGTTCGCGCTGAGCAGCCATGCGGAGGCGGTGCCGAACGCGCCGGAGCTGGCGCTGATGAACGACTGGCTGCACCTGACCCTGGCAGGGGTATGGATTGGCGGGCTGATCGCGCTGGCGGTCGCGGTGGTGCCTGTGCTGGGCGGCCGCGACAAGCCGGCGGCGGACCTCCGGCCGGAGGACTACGAGCGCAACCAGCTGTTCGGGCCGGTGGTGGCGGGCTTCTCGCGCGTGGCGCTGATCTCGGCTATCGGCCTGGCGGTGACTGGCTTTTACCAGGCGCTGGTGCACGTGGGCAGCATCGACAACGCGCTGGCCACGGGCTACGGCAAGACGCTGATCGTGAAGACGGCGCTGTTCGCGCTGGCGTTGCTGCTGGCGGGTTTCCATCGCTGGGTGCTGGTGCCGGCGCTCGAGCTTCCGGCCAAGGCGGCGGCTACACGGGCTCGTCGCTTTCTGAGCCGAACGCTGCCGCTGGAGGGTCTGCTGGCTGTTGGCATCCTGGCTGCCACGGGGCTGCTGACGAGCCTGCCGCCGGCCAACGGTGGCGGCAGTCCGAGCGAGCAGGTGAAGACCCTGGGCGATACGCGAGTGCAGTTCGAGATCGTGCCGCTTCGAGTCGGGCCGAATCTCTTCCAGGTGACGCTGACGTCCAAAGGAAAGCCGGTGGATGATGCGCAGAAAGTGGAGCTGGTGCTCAGGATGCTGGACATGGACATGGGCCAGAGCGTGGTGGACCTGGAGCCCAAGGGTGGCGGGGTCTACTCGGCCGAGGCCAGTCCGATGAGCATGAACGGCCGCTGGCAGCTCGAGCTGCTGCTGCGCCTGCCCGGCCAGCTCGACCAGCGAACGGCGTTCGATTACGCGGTGAAGGCATGAGGGGCTCGGTGCGAGCACTTATAGGCGCCGGCTCCAGGCTCCCTCACCCTCGCCCTCTCCCGCCGCGGCGGGAGAGGGAATGACGACCGCGGCTTGGCTTCGGTTCGCGGAGCTGAGCTTGCTCGCGGGATGGGTAGTGTGGCGGGTGTACCGGCCGGGGCGGACGCGAGCGAGAGACGCCTTGCCGGCGTTGGTGGTTGCGGCGCTGTCCTCGAGCCAGCTGGTGCTCGAGGCGCAGGCCGCTACGGACCCGTTCACGCCCCTGGCCCAAGTGCTGCCCGCGGTACTAGCCTCACCGTACGGCTGGTTGTCGGCGACCGTAGCGGTGGTCGCGGTGGGCATGGCGGTCTGGGTGTGGCGCTGGCGGGCTCCGGCCACGGTCCTGGCGCTGGCGCTGCTGGTCTGCGTTGGCGTGGCGACCGGCGGGGCGGCGGACGCGGCCAGCGCCGCGGCGTCATCGGGCGAGCTGGCGATGTCGCCGACGCTGGCGGTGCCCCGCAGCGCGCTCACCACGCCGAACCCATTCGCCAACGACCCGGCTTCGGCGGAGCGTGGGCGAGCGATCTATCAGCAGTACTGCCAGAGCTGCCATGGTCTGAATGGCGATGGCAATGGCCCGGCGGTGGCCGGCTTGCGCATCCGGCCGCCGACGTTCCGGAACCCGCAGCATTTCCTGGCGCCGGGCATGGACGGCGCGCACTTCTGGGTGGTGCAGCACGGCGATGGCCGGGCCGGCGGCATGCCCGCCTGGCAAGGAACATTGACCGACGGGCAGATATGGGACGCGGTGAACTACGTCAAGCAGCTGGCGGGCGGCCGTGGTCCTATTGCTTCTTCGGGTTCTTCTCGGCCAGGTGGTTGAGCCACACGCCGACGATGGCCAGCGGCGTGCCTAGAACCAGCGTGCCCAAATAGAGCTGCAGGTCGTTCTGGAACTGATAGATCGGATTCACCAGAGGCGACACGCATACCCAGAAGGCGCAGAAATAGCACAACAGCACGATTGGGCCATCCCAGCGCACCGGCCGATAGCGCACGAAACTAAGGGTAAATGCAATATCTGGCGCGCCCGAATATCGTCCCCCAACCGGTTACCGAGTACGTCACGTCGCTGAGACTACTGCTTCTTCGGGCTGTTTTCTGCAAGGTGATTCAGGTAGATGCCAAGCGCCGCTAGCGGCGTTCCCATGATTATGGTGAAAAGCCACAGCTGCGTGGGCGAAAACTCGTAAGGGATGATCGGGGATGCCAACAGCGCGAAAGCACAGAAGTAGCAAAGCAGGCTGACCCAAAGATCCGGGCGCAGGGGACGGAAAGGCACGATATAAGGCTACTGTCTGGCTATATCGCCCAACAGCTCGCGGGCGATGATCAGGCGCTGGATCTGGGAGGTGCCCTCGTAGATCTGGAAGATCTTGGCGTCGCGCATGAGCTTCTCCATCGGGAAGTCGCGCGAGTATCCGGCGCCGCCGAAAACCTGGAGAGCATCGGTGGTGACCTTCATCACCATGTCGCCGGCGAAGGCCTTGGCGTAGGCGGCCTCCTTAGCGTTGGGCCGGCCACCGTCATTGAGCCAGGCGGCATGCCAGGCCAGGTGTCGGGCGGCGGCGACGTCGATGGCCATGTCGGCCAACAGCAGCTGGACGGCCTGGTAAGTGCCGATAGGCTTGCCAAAGGCCACCCGGTCGGCCGCGTACCTAACCGCATGATCCATCGCGCAGCGAGCCAGGCCCACGGCGGCGATGGCCGTTCCCGGCCGGGTGAAATTGAAGGTGCCCATGGCGATTTTGAAGCCGGCGCCCTCGCCGCCCAGCAGGTTGGCGGCCGGCACGCGGGCCTCCTCGAAGACGATCTCGCAGGTGGCCGAGGCACGCTGGCCCATCATGTCCTCTTTGCGGGTGACCCGCACGCCGGGCG
>DATGVV010000102.1:0-8420 GCA_035299885.1 Chloroflexota bacterium
CTGCTGAATTACATGGACGATCGAATCAACAGCGCGGAAGACGCCGAGCTGCTGGGCCTGCGAGTGATCGGAGCGATTCCTCACGGCAAGATGACCAGGCCAGCAGCGGCCGAGCGCGCTGCTACGATTACCGCCGTTGGAAGTTAAGCGCTACGCCACGCTCCTTCGCAGGAGCTGGTGGATCGTAGCTCTTGCCACCATCGTGGCCATGGCTGCCGCATACGGGGTCAGCAAGGCCATGACCCCAATCTTCCGCGCGACTACTGTGTTGGGCGCAGGCGCCAGCGTCGGGGCCAGTGGCAATGCCAGCAACTACATCGCCCTGACCACCGGTGGGCTGCTGAACCAGTATGCCCGAACGCTTTCCACACGAACGCTGGCCCAGCAGGCAAGTGAAGCGCTTAAACTGGATATCCCCGCCGAGAAGCTGCAGAGCGAGATCAAGGCGGTGCCCACGACGCAGGATCTAACCATCCGGGTCGACGTCGAGGATCGCGATCCCAACCGTGCTCGGCTGGTGGCCAACAAGCTGGCCGAGCTGTTCGTGAAGCAGAAGCAGGAAGAGGCCAACAAGGCGGCGGCGGTGCTCGGCGGCCAGCACGACACGGTGCTGGTGTCGATCCTCGATCCAGCCGTGACCCCCAAGGCGCCCATCAAGCCCAAGACGCGCGTGAACGTGCTCGCCGCGGGCATTCTGGGCTTGGTGCTGGGCGTGCTGGTTGTCTTCGCCCTTGACTGGTGGGATGACACTATTCGGGATCCGGGAGAGGCCGAGAGCCTGCTCGATGCTCGCATTCTTGCCACCATTCCACAGCTCAAGAACAAGCGGGGGGCGTACTCCCGCTCTGCTTCCGGCGTGGCTAAGTGAGGGAGCTTATCGACTCCGAGCCGCAGCTGATCGTCGTCCAGGATCCTCGCTCGGCGGTGGCCGAGGCGTTCCGGACGCTGCGCACGAACATCCAGTTCAAGAGCCTGGATAACCCGGTCCGGACCATCTTGGTCACCAGCTCGGCCGCGGAAGAAGGCAAGTCGACCGTGGTGGCCAACCTGGCGGTTAGCCTGGCGCAGACCGGCGCGGCGGTCATCGCGGTGGACTGCGATCTCCGCAACCCGGGCCTGCATCGCATCTTCGGCCTCCCGAACGAACGCGGACTGACCTCGCTGATGCTGACGCCGGATAGCGGGCTCCGAGAATACCTGCAGCGCAGCGAGGCCGGTGGCGTCGACGTTCTCACCAGCGGTCCGCTGCCGCCGAATCCGGCGGAGCTGCTGGGGTCCAAGCGCATGGAGAGCCTGGTGCGGGAGCTGCGCGACATGGCCGACTATGTGGTGTTCGATACGCCTCCGGTGCTGGCCGTGACCGATGCGGCCGTGCTGGCCACCAAAGTCGACGGGGCCATTCTGGTGCTCAGCGCCGGAAGGGCGCGGCGTGACGCTGCCAAGAAGGCGAAACGCACGCTGGAAGAGCTGAGCGGTCACTTCCTGGGCGTGGTCGTCAATAATGTTAGAGCGGATCGCGAGTCGCAATCGGGCTATTACGCCCGGACATGATCGACCTCCACAACCACATCCTTCCCGGCGTCGACGACGGAGCGAAGTCGGTTGAGGAAGCCTGCGAAATGGCTCGCGCGCTCCTGTCGCAGGGGGTGACAGCCGTGTGCTGCACGCCCCATACGACTGAATGGGCGAACGCGGGGGACGAGTCGCGCATCCAGCAGCGGGTAGCCGAGCTGCGGGTGGCGCTGGCCAGCGATGGGCTGGGCCTGGAGCTGCTTGCTGGCGCCGAGGCGCACATCACGCCGTCCTTGGCGGCCGACGTGCAGCGACACAAGGTTCCAACGCTCAACGGCACCCCGTATCTGCTGCTCGAATTCCCCTATGATTCCGTGCCGCCTTTCTACGAGCGCGTGGTGTTCGAGCTGCAAGTCAACGGCATCCGGCCCGTGATCGCGCATCCGGAGCGGATCGCGCCAATCGCCGACGATCCGGGCATCTTGTACCAGCTGGTGCGCCGTGGCTGCCTGGGGCAGCTTACGGCGATGAGCCTGGCCGGCGGCTTCGGGCCGCGCCTGCGCGAGGTGTCGGAGCTGATGCTGGAGCACCGCCTGGTGCACCTGATTGCATCCGATGCTCACGACGCACAGCCGGACGGCCGCTTGTATGCGCTGGAAGGCGCCCGCTCCGCGGCTACGCGGCTGCTGGGCGACCAGCCGGCGAAGGCGCTCTTTGAGGACACACCGGCCCGCATCGTGGCCGGCGAGCCGGTGGCCGCGCCGGAGCCGATCATGCCGAAAAAGCGGGGCTTCTTTTCGAGGGCGTTCCGATGAAAGCCCTAATCTTGTCCGGTGGCAAAGCCACCCGCTTGCGGCCGATTACCTATACCAGCGCCAAGCAGCTGGTGCCGGTTGGCAACAAGCCGGTGCTGTTCCACGCCATTGAAAGCGTGGTGAACGCGGGCATCACCGACATCGGCATTGTGGTGGGTCAGACCAAGGACGAGGTCAAGGCGGCGGTTGGCGATGGCAGCCGCTGGGGCGCCAAGGTGACCTATATCGAGCAGGCGGAGCCCCTCGGCCTGGCCCACGCCGTCCTGATCTCCCAGGAGTTCGTCGGCCGCGAGCGGTTCGTCCTGTTCCTTGGCGACAATTTCCTCAAGGGCGGCATCCAGTCGTTCGTTGAGGAGTTCCGAGACGGCACCCAGAACGCCCTGATCATCCTGACCAAGGTGCCGAACCCTTCCGAGATGGGGGTGGCCGAGATCGAGGGCAGCCGTATCGTGCGGCTGGTCGAAAAGCCGAAGGATCCGCCCAGTGATTTGGGGATCGTCGGCATCTACCTGTTCGACCACCACATCTTCAAGGCGGCTCGCACCATCAAGCCCTCGTGGCGCAATGAGCTGGAGATCACGGACGCGATCCAATACCTGGTCGACCATCAGCTCGACGTGCGGGCGCAGGTGATCACCGATCGCTGGATCGACACCGGCAAGAAGGATGATCTGCTGGACGTGAACCGCGTCATCCTGGCAGACCTCGAACGGCGCATCGACGGCAAGGTGTCCGGCCGCTCGGAGATTACCGGCAACGTGGTCATCGAGAAGGACGCCGAGGTCGTCGATTCGACGATCCGCGGGCCGGCCATCATCGGCGAGCACAGCCGCGTGGTCCGCTCGTATGTGGGGCCGTTTACTTCGATCTACCACCACGTGCTGCTCGAGGACAGCGAGATCGAGAACAGCATCGTTTTGGAGAATACGCACATCGTCGACGCCGGCGGGCGTATCGACGCCAGCCTCATAGGCCGTGAGGTGCGCGTCCAGCGCTCGGGTAAGCGCCCGAAGGCGTACACCCTCATGCTGGGCGACCATTCGCAGGTGGAGCTCACATGAAGCTGCTCGTCACGGGCGGCGCCGGGTTCATCGGCAGCAACTACGTCCGTTACGTGCTCGAGGAGCGTGCGCAAGACTCCATCACGGTCCTGGACAAGCTGACATACGCCGGAAATCCGGCCAACCTGGAGGACGTGAAAGGGCGCATCACCTTCGTTCGGGGCGACATCGCCGACGCGACCGTGGTGGACGATCTCGTCGCCGCGGCTGACGCCGTCGTGAACTTTGCCGCGGAGACGCACGTGGACCGCTCCATCGAAGACGCGGACGCGTTTATCCGGACAAACGTCCAGGGCACCAAGACGCTGCTCGAAGCGGCGCGCCGCCGGTCCGGTTGCCGATACCTGCAAGTGTCCACCGACGAGGTCTATGGGGCCGTGCTGACCGGCCATTCCAAGGAGAGTGACGCGCTGGACCCGCGCAGCCCCTACTCCGCCGCTAAGGCTGGCGGAGACCTGCTGGTCCGCTCCTACTTCGTCAGCTACGGGCTGGACGCGGTAATCACTCGCGGGGCGAATACCATCGGCCCGTACCAATACCCGGAGAAAGTGGTGCCGCTGTTCGTGACCAACGCCATTGACGATCAGCCGCTGCCGATCTACGGCCAGGGCGTGGCAGCGCGGGACTACGTCTACGTACGCGACCACTGCGAGGCCATCGACCTGGTGCTGCGCCAGGGCCAGCCGGGCGAGATCTACAACATCGGCGCCAGCCGGGAGCTCAACACGATCGAGGTGGCCGACCGCGTGCTCGGGCTGCTCGGCAAGCCCGCGTCACTAAAGCGCCTGGTGGAGGACCGGCCGGGCCACGACCGGCGCTACAGCGTGGCCTGGTCCAAAATCCGAGCGCTGGGCTGGCAGCCGAGGCATTCGCTGGACGAGACTTTCGCCAAGACGGCGGCCTGGTACCAAGCCAACGAGCGCTGGTGGCGGCCCATCAAGTCGGGCGAGTTCGCCGCCTTCTACGAACGCTGGTACGGCGAGCGCCTCGCCACCAGCCAAGCCGCCCGCTAGCCGATGGGCATAGCCGTGATCGGCGCGCAGGGGCAGTTGGGGCGGCAAGTGCCGGCGGAGATCAGGCTGGGCCGTGAGGAACTGGAACTGGCGCAGCCAGACATGAGCGCACTGGACGCGTCCACGCCCGGGGGCGTGATCCTCGCCGCTGCCTACACCGATGTCGATGGCTGCGAGTCGAACCGCGAGTATGCGTTCGCGGTGAACGCTGAGGGGCCTCGTCGGATTGCCGGCTGGTGCCGGGACAATGGCGCCTGGCTGCTGTATCTCAGCACGAACTGCGTCTTCGACGGAGGGCAGTCGGAGCCATACGCCGAGGGCACGCAGCCGCAGCCCATCAGCGTCTACGGCGCCAGCAAGCTGGCTGGAGAGGAAGCCGTCCGAGCCGAGCTGGACCGGCATTTCATCGTGCGCAGCTCCTGGCTGTTCGGGCCGGGCGGCACCAACTTCGTGACCAAAGTGCTGGCGCTGGCCGGCGCTCAGCCGCTGCTTCGCGGCGTCGAGGACGAGATCGCCTGCCCTACCTACTCGGTTGACCTCGGCCCTGCCCTGGTGCGGCTGGCCGAAGCGGGCCGTTATGGGACCTATCACCTCACCAACGACGGCGCCTGCTCCCGCTTGGACTACATGCGCGCGATCGTGGCCGCCGCCGGCCTGCCAAACCGGGTCGAGCCCATGCGTCTGGCGGACTTCGAGCGGCCGTCGCGCCCTCCGGCCCAGTCGGCGCTGGCGAATGTGCGTGCCGCCGCGCTGGGCATCCGTTTGCGGCCCTGGCCAGAGGCGCTGGCGGAATACATTGCCACATTGAGGGTACCCGCCTGAGCTCGCGCGTTACCGTTTCCATTCCCAACTGGAATGGCGCCCGCTATTTGCGGGCTTGCCTCGACTCGCTGCGCGCGCAGAGCTTCCAGGATTTCGACGTCGCGGTCGTCGACAACGGCTCGACTGACGACTCGCTTCAGATTCTGGCCGAGGACTACCCGCAGGTACGCATTGTGGGCTGGGAGACGAACCGGGGCGTGGCCGCTGCTTTTAACGAGGGGGTGCGGCAGTGCCGGGGCGAGCTGCTAGCCCTTCTGAACAACGACATGGAGGTGGCGCCCGACTGGCTGGCCGCCCTGGTCCAAGCCCTTGAGCGCGATCCCAAAGCCGGCGCGGCGGCGTCCAAAATCCTGTTCATCGACCGGCGGACGATCAATTCCGCGGGTGACGTCTACCGCCGCGACGGCATTCCCGGCAACCGCGGCGTCCACGAAATCGATCAGGGCCAGTACGACCGGACCGAGTACGTGTTCGGCGCCAGCGGGGGCGCGTCACTATTCCGCCGCCAGCTGTTCGACGAGATTGGCTTCTTCGACGAGCGGCTGGTGAGCTACTGCGAGGACGTGGACTGGGCCTGGCGCTTACAGCTGGCCGGCTACCGCTGCCTGTACGTGCCGGAGGCCGTGGCATACCACTGGGGCAGCGCCACCGGTGGTGGAGAGTTGGCCAGCTACTACTCCGGCCGCAATTTCATCCGCGTGCTGTTCAAGAACCTGCCGGGGGCGGTTATGCGGCGGCACTGGCGCGCCATCCTGGGGCGGGAATTGAGCCTGGCGCTGGAGGCGCTGCGGCATGGCCGCGAGCCGGCCGCCCGGGCCCGCCTGGCCGGCCAGCTGGCGGGGCTGCGGAGCGTCCCCGAGGCCCTGCGCCAGCGCAAATGGACCATGAGCATGAAGCGCGTCAGCGACGACTACATCGAGTCCTTGCTTGTCTGATCACCCCGCCTCGATAAACTCGGCGGGGCCCCCCGCTGAGAAGCCGCGGCTGACGATCGTCGTTCCGACCTACAACGAGCGGGAGCGCATCGGCTCCACGGTGGACCGCATCAGCGACTTCATACAGGGCCAGGCCTTTTCAACCGAGCTGCTGGTGGTTGACGACGGCAGCGTGGATGGCACTGCTGACCTGGTGGAGTCGCTGCGCAACGGCTCTCGGCCCCCTATTGGAGTGATTCGAAACGACCATCGCGGCAAGGCCTATACGGTACGGACCGGCATGCTGGCGGCGCGAGGCCGCTACGTGCTGTTCTCGGACGCGGACTTATCGACGCCGATCGAGGAAGTCTCGCGTTTTTTGCCGTTTCTGGATCAGGGTTACGAGGTGGTGATCGGCTCGCGCGAAGCTCCGGGCGCGAAGCGCTTCGACGAGCCGCTGACGCGGCACGTGATGGGCCGCATCTTCACTCGGCTGGTGCAGCTCATCACCGGCCAGCGGTTCGAGGACACCCAATGCGGCTTCAAGGCCTTCAGCCGGAAAGCGGCGCAGGATATTTTCTCCCGCGTCCAGCTGTACGGGCCGAACAGCCCCGTCATCAAGCGCAGCCGGGTGACCGGCTTCGACGTCGAGCTGCTGTTTCTCGCCCGAAAGCTGGGGCTGCGCATCCGGGAAGAGCCCGTGCGCTGGTACTACTCCCGCGGCAGCAAGGTCGACCCCCTGCGCGATTCCATCCAGAACCTGCTGGACGTGGTCAAAGTACGCCTGTACGACCTGCAAGGCCGCTATGAGACCCCCTCTCCCGCTACGGATGCCCTCACCTAACCTTTCCCAGTCCTACGCGGACGGCGAATGTGGGAGAGGAACATATGTCTGGCTGGCGCTGATCGTGGCCGCCTACCTGGCTCTGGCGCTGGCGTACGCGCGCGCCACGCCGGCGTGGCAGGCGCCCGACGAGCCGGCCCACTACAACTATGTGGCGTACCTGGCCGAGCATGGGCAGCTGCCGGTGCTGCAGCCGGGCGACTACCCGGCGGGCAAGGTGCCCATCGGCCCTGAGGTCCGGCTGACAGACATCTCAGACTTCCGCTACGAGGCTCACCAGCCACCGCTGTTCTACGCCCTTGCCGCGGTGCTGTTCAAGCTGCATCCGACAGTCTTCGCTTTACGGGCGCTCTCGGCGCTGTTCGGAGCCGCGCTTCTGCCAGTGGCCTTCGCCTGCGCTCGCCTGACGCTGCTGGCCAGGCCCTGGCTGTGGCTGGGCATAGCGGCGTTTGCTGGCTTCATTCCCATGCACCTGTTCGTGGCCGGGTCCATCGAAAACGACAGTCTGGCCGACCTCGTCCTATCGCTGCTGCTGCTGGCCTACCTGGCCCTGGCCACTGGCTGGCAAAGTCGCTGGCGCTGGGCCGCGGTGGGGCTGCTGCTGGGACTGGCCCTGCTGACCAAGGTCACCATCTACCCGGCAGCGGTCCTCCTGTTCTCCCTCTCCCTCTGGGAGAGGGCCGGGGAGAGGGCGAGAGCGGCCGGTACGGCATTGGCCGTCGCTGCCGCGGTGGCCGGCTGGTGGTTCATACGAAACGGGCTCACCTATGGCTGGTCCGATCTCCTGGTTCAGGGAAGGCAGGCCGCGGTGGCGGGCAGCCAGGTGCAGACGGGCACGTTTGGCATAGCCGAACTGTGGCGCTTCGTGGCGACCAGCTTTCACAGCTTTTGGGGGCAGTTCGGCTGGATGTCCGTGCCGCTAAGCGAGCGGGAGTACCAGGCGCTGATCGGGCTGACGGCGCTGGCTTTCTTGGGCTGGATGGTGTTTCTGGCGCGCCGAGGTTCCCTCACCCTGCCCTCTCCCGCCGCGGCGGGAGAGGGTTTATTCCTCACCTGGTTGGGCGTGCTTGCCGGAGACCTGGCGTATAACCTGAAGTTCGTGCAGCCGCAGGGACGGTATCTGCTTCCAGCGTTGGTGCCGATCGCCTTCTTTTACGTGTGTGGCTTTGCGGCCCTGTTCCCAAGACGAGCGCGGCCGGCCGCCGTAGGGCTGCTGTCGGTGGGGCTGCTCGCGTTCTCGGCGTACGCGCTGCAGCGCGATCTGATTCCCTCCTTCCGATGAAAGCTCGGCTCCGCTCCGAAGCCGGGCCGCTGTTGCTTCTGCTGCTGGCGGCGCTGCTGTTCTTCTGGAAAGTGACCCTGGCCGGCAAGGTCCTCCTGCCGGTCGACAACCTGTACCAGTTCCAGCCGTGGGCCAGCTACGCTCCGGCCGGCTTCGG
>DATGVV010000103.1:0-6636 GCA_035299885.1 Chloroflexota bacterium
TGACGATCCGCAGCCACTCCTCGGTGTACTCATAGCGATAGGACTCGAAGTCCTCCGGGTACAGCCCCATCTGTGAGTACTCGACGAAATTGCCGGCGCTCACGATGTTGACCGTCAACCGTCCGCCGCTGACGGCATCCAGAGTGGCGGCCATTTTGGCGAACACAGCCGGGTGGATGATGGTTGGCGCCACCGAGCACACCAGCCGCAGCCGCTTGGTCACCGGCGCGAGCGCCGACATGAGTGTCAATGACTCGATGCTGCAGTCCCAAAACTTGGTGGCTCCGCCTATACCTCGCCACTTGGCCATCGAGAAGACGTAGTCGAAGCCGATCTCCTCGGCCAGCACCGTTACGTCGCGGTTCAGCTCCCAGGTCGGCATGAACTGCGGAGACGTGCTGGACATGATCCACCCGTTGTTGCCCACCGGCAGGAAAACACCTAGCTCTACGTTCTTCATGGCATCCATCGGGCCTTCGATAGCAGCTCGCCGATTTCTACGATGCTGGTTCCCATCCGATGGAGGGAGGCTAGATGCACGCGCTCGACGTCGGCCTTGCTGACCGGCCCTACAGGCGATTCATCGATGTTCTGCGTGTAACAGGCGCCCCGCACCATGACTGTCTGAAAGCCCAGCGCCAGCGCCTGGCGGGCCGTCATGTTGCACCCGCGATCGACCGCGATGCCGCTGATGAGCGCAGTTTCGCGCTGTTGCTGGCGCAGCAGCTCGGCGAGGTCAGTATCGGTAAAGGCGCCGGAGCTGCCATGCTTGACAACGATTTCATCAGGCCGGGGGGCGATTGCCCGGCAGATTTCGAAGCCCGCATAGCCCGCCGCGGCAATGGCATAGCAGACCAGCACCCCGGTCTGGCGGCAACGGTCGAGCAATCGAGCCAAATCGGGCATACCGTCGACCACCCACTGCTCGAAAGAGGGCCCCGGCTGCACCAGCGTCTCCGTCATGTCATAGATGAGCAGTGCGGTTTTCCCGGCTGCGATTTCAACACT
Source organism: Chloroflexota bacterium (assembly GCA_035299885.1). Lineage (GTDB taxonomy): Bacteria > Chloroflexota > JAJPGV01 > JAJPGV01 > JAJPGV01 > DATGVV01. Next base: position 1,009 of record DATGVV010000103.1, read on the forward strand.
CATGATTTCTCCGCTCGACGTTCGTTGGGCATGTTACATTGCCCGCCACAGACCACGGAGAGTTGAGTCGCCATGACAAAGCAGATTGATCCTGGGGAGAGATGCTGCCGATGACGACATCAAGGTTTGCAGACCGAGTTTGTCTACGCCATTGGGCTGGGACGATCGTTCTGACTCTCATCCTCGGCGCGTGCGGTTCGGCAATCTCGACCGGCTCCGGCGGCCCGGCACCGAAATCGCCGGCAGCATCCGTGCAAGCGTCCACGGCGCCAGCGCCCAAAAGCACGGCGGACTGGAACGCGGTCGTGGCTGCAGCCACGAGGGAAGGACGCGTGTCGGTGGGCGGCCCGCCTGGCCAGGCCTGGCGTGACGCTCTGACAATGTTCAGCCAGCAATATGCGGACATCCGCATGGAGTTCTTCGGAGCCAGCACGACCGACTTCTGGCCGAGGGTTGAACGGGAGCAAGGCTCCGGTCAGTTTCTATGGGATGTTCAGGTCGGGGGCATTGGGCCAGACACATTCCAGGTGCGAGACAACGGCCTGCTCGATCCGGTGCGTCCCCTCATGACTCTTCCAGAAGTCGTCGATGGGAGCAAATGGCTGGGCGGACTGGACGCTGTTTGTGGACAAGGAAAAACAGTACCTGCCGGGGTTCCTGGCTAACGTCCAGAACAACGTTTTCGTGAACCGCGACCAGATCCCGGAAAACCAGCTCCGAGCTGCCAAGGATTTGCTCGATCCCCGTTGGAAGGGCAAGATGGCCCTGCAGGAGCCGCGTCAAGGCGGTGCGGGCAATGCCCAGCTGGCGGTGTTGATGAAGACCAATGGGGAAGCGTTCGTCCGCGACTTGCTCAGCTCACAGAACTTGCCCATCACGGCCGACTACCGGCAGCTCACGGAGTGGGTGGTTCGGGGACAATATCCGATCGTCATCGGATCGAGCCTTGACTTCATTCGACCCTTCTATGACCAGGGCCTGGGCCGCAACGTCACGCCGCTCCGGGAGCCGCTGGCGGTGAGCTCGGGCAACGGTGGAATCAAGCTCTTGAAGCGCGCGCCCCATCCCAATGCTGCCAAGCTCTTCGTGAACTGGCTGCTCAGCCGTGAAACCCAGGCTGCTCTGTCGAAGACGGTTGCCTATAACAGCCGCCGCCTGGACGTTGCACCCGCTGACCCGAACACCGCGGCTGATCCGGCGCGCGTGGCGGACTACGTCTACGACCAGTACGAGGACATCATTCCCCTCAAGCAGCGGGTGATAGAACTTTCCAAACAGCTGCTGCGCTAGTCGGGCCTCCGCGGGGAGGAAAGCAGCGTCGTGGCTGTACAGCTCGATTTGCCGTTGATCAGCGACGCTCTGCCGCCAGGGCTTTTTGGGACACAGCCTGCAGCTCGGGTCGGCTGGTAAGCTCGCGATAAGCTTGCTTGGCCGGCTCATCGTACAGCAGCTCACGAACGGGCACCGAGTGCTCGAGCCTGCCCAACGTAACCATCTCCTCGACGACCAGCTCAATGGCTTCCGGCGAAAACGTACCGGTGACCGGCATTACCCACTCCTCCAGCTTCCGCGGATCTGTCACCATCTGCAGGCTCCGCTCGTCTTCGTTATGGCTCATCTGTCGAAGCCGGCGCTCGAGATCGCGCAAATATTTGAAATTGGCGGGATCGCGCACAAACCAGAAGCCGCGTATGTTCGCCCTGAGGAACGCCCTCAACTCGCCGCCCCGACGGTCGATGGTCTGGCCGGTGGCGACGATCACTTTGCCGGGCCGGCCCCCAGGGTAGTACTCATCCGAATCCAACAACAGCGAGAAGCCTTTAGCCAGCAGCTCGTCGGAATAGGGTGGGGCTGACTGCGCCGCGTCCACCTCGCCGGCAAGCAGCATCTGCATGTGCAGCGGATCGCGCCGGTAGGTGAACGAGGGATGGTACACCCACTCGACGTCTGTGTAGGCGTCGATCCCTACCTTGTCCAGGCAATAGGCGATGAACAGCTCCATGATGCTCCCGGCTTCACGCTCGCCAATCCGGGCCCCACGCAGGTCCGCCACCCTCTTGATGTGGGGCGCGGCGTAGAGCTTCACCTCGGGCATGCGCCGCCAGGCGCCGACGATGTACAGCGGGCTGCCTCGCAGGCGCTGGATGATGGCTGAGTCGACGTTGACGGCGGTGGCGATATCCACCCCTCGCTCTTTCATGGCCAGGGCCAGGCCGTCCTGCTCGAAAGGGCCGGGAATGAGACCCCCACTTTCGTACACGTAACGGGTCAAGCCTTCCTCGCGAAAGAAACCCTGCTCTTCGGCCACCCGCACAGACATCTGGTGGCCCACGTGGTAATTGCAATTGGCGATGAGCAGGGGCTGATCCAGCCCGCTCAAGCGTCGATCTCCTGCCGTCTACGCATACGGGCCGAGCCGCTGAGCGGCGTAGGTGATGAATTGGCTGTCGACCACCTTGGCCAGGTCGGGGGCCTGGGGCACCGCTCCATGGTCCCTCAGCCAATCGAGATCTTGCTGCAGCGTGTCGAGGGGCAGCTCTCCGGAAGTCGGGTACTTGATGGCGATCATCCGGTCATACACGCTGGCATCTTTGATGGGCGTGTGCTTGATGAGCGAAGCCACAACCTCCGGCCGCCCCTTGTTCTTGGCAAAGCCGTCCTCGTAGTCGCGCACGCCGCGCAGCATGGCGGCCATGAAGCGCCGCCCAGCCTCGGGCTGCTTCTCAACCAGCTGCTGGGAATACAGCCACAGCGAACCGGCATGGTTCGGCACAAGGTCCGCCATCTCATGCCACTTGACAGCGATACCTTTGTCGATGGCGCTGGTGGCGAAGGGCTCCGATAAGTAGGCGACGTCGACCGCTTTGTTGCTCAGGGCGGCGACGATCTCCGGAAACGCGAGGGTAATGAACTCTACGTCGTTGAGCGTGAGCCCGCCAAGACCGAGGCCCTTCTCGAAGGCGATAGTGTCGATGCTCAGGGCGGCGGCCCTGGCGATCTTCTTGCCCTTGAGGTCGGTATACGACTTGAGCTGGCCGCTCTCAACCAGATCCTTGCGGGCCACGATCAGCTGCGAACGCCCCGGGGCATGCAGCGCGGCCGTGGCCACGATGCGCACATTGATGCCGCGGGCGAAGGCATTGAACAGCAGCGGCGAGACTCCGCCCAAGCCCACGTCGATCTCGCCGGTCGTGAGCGACGGGATCACCGCTTCAAAGGAGGACAGCGGCACCAGCTCGACGTTCAAGCCCTCCTCCCGAAAGTAGTTCTTGTCGACCGCCACGTACAGGCCGGTCTGGGTCAGTGACTGTCCATCGGCCGCTTTGACAGTCACCGCCGGCGACAGTGGGCCCGGCCGGGTCGAGGCGGCATCGGATGGCGCCTGCCCAGCCGGCTGGCTCGAAGGTGACCCGCCACAACCAGCGAGCCAAAGCCCGAGTAAGCCCAAGCCCGTCCCGGCGAGCAGCTGGCGTCTGGTTAGCGTGCGGTGTTCCTGACGAACATCCAAGTCGGTCCTCCGTTCCGGCGTCCGATCTGTCATTGACGCCCGACCTAATGGCTTGGCGACAAGGATAAGCCCCAGGTTTTGTGCTTGTCGAGAGTTCCAGGTTCGGCGGTGGTTGCGGCGAGAGCCCGGCTCGTGTACAAAGGGCGCATCTCATTGAATGGGGTGAACTGCCATGATCGCCCGACCAATGTTCCGGGGTACGTCCAAAGGCACCGCCATGCTGTTGCTATCCTCCCTGCTCGGGGCCTGCGGCGGAGGCGCCGCCCCATCGGCTGCTCCAAGCCAGCCGGCCACCTCCAGCGAGGCCGCCAGCAAGCCCGCTGTCTCGCCGGCCAGCGCCAGCCCCGCGGCCGGTAAACCCGCCGCCTCGACCGCGACGGCTGAATCCATTAAGGCCGGCATAGTCGTGCCGCTTACCGGCCCAACGAGCATCGCCGGGAAGGAGAACATCGACGGCTTCAACCTCTACCTGGCGTCGGTCAACGGCGCGATGGCCGGGCGCAAGATAGAGGTGGTCAACGCCGACACGGCGGGGCAGGCTGACGTGGCCCTGACCAAGACCAAGGCGTTGGTCGAGAGCAGCAAGGTCAATGTGCTGATGGGCCTCACCCTATCGCCCGAGTGCCTGGCCGTGGCCGGCTATGTCAAAGAAGTGCACGTGCCGACGATCATCAGCGACAACTGCGGCCTGGGGGGCTTGACCACCGACCCGAAGATTGCCAGCCCGTATATTGTTCGCACCACGTTCTCCTCCCAGCAGCTGACCTGGCCGCTGGCCGACTGGGCGTACAAGCAGGGCTACCGCAAGGCTGCCCTCATCGCCTCGGATTACGGAGGCGGCCTGGAGGTCACCGATAGCTGGGCCAGCGCTTTCGTGCGCCGCGGTGGCAGCATAGTGCAAGAGTTGCATCCCGCGCTCGGCACGGCCGACTTTGGCCCGTTCCTGGCACAGCTCGACAAGAGCGCCGACGTGTTGGTGGAGTTCACGCCGGGCATCGACGGCCTGCGCTTCGGCGAGCAGTACGGTAACTACGTCTCGGGCCGCAAGCTGCCCGTGGTGGTGATCGCGGCCGTTGTGACCCGCGGCTCCAACCTCTTGGGCCTCAAGGACAAGGCCATAGGCCTGGTCAATGGGGATATCTACAGCGAGGCCTTGGATACGCCTTCGAACAAGCAGTTCCTGCAGCTGTTCAAGGCCAAGTACCCGAACGACGTCGTTTCCACCGACCACATGGGCGGCTACGTAGGAGCGCAGGTGCTGGAGGCTGCGCTCAAGAAGGTGAATGGCAACATCGAGCAGACGCCGCAGTTCCTCGAGGCGCTGTATGCCACTGACACTGATACGGCCAAAGGGACGATCAAGCTGGACAAGTATCACGATGTAATCGAGAACAATTACATCTACGAGCTGGTCAAGCAGGAAGGCGCCGTCACGGGCGTGGGCCAGAAGCTGCTGCAGACCTACCCCAACCTGACCCAGTTCGGAGATCTTCCAGAAGAGCAGGCCCGCGCCTTCCCGTGGGGCAAGCTGAAGGGCCAGTGGGTCGGCATGACCAAGGACAAGCTGGCTGCGGTGGGCAAATAGTCGGCACGGCTACGTTAGCTGGTTCCGGCGCCGAGGTCGCGAGGGCTTCGCACGGCAGCCGGAGCTCGTACGGCGCCGCGGAAAGGGGGCTAGAGGAACACTGCCAGGTTCTGCGTGGGCAAGCTGGTATGGTCCAGCAGCACCAGCCGCTTAGCAATCTTCCAGGCGCCGTCCACTTTTCGCAGCACGTCGTGCCGCTCACCGCAAATCAGCTGCGCTGGGGTATCGCCTCGAGCACGATACATCAGCAGATTGCTCGTGACATGCAACTCGTCGTGCTCGCCGTTAGCCTCAACTCTGACATTGCTCACGAAGCGCCGCGTACGCGACGGCGGATCCTCTGACCAGGCAGATTCCGTGTCAAAGCGCTCGACGCGAGTCTTGAGCGATCCCCAGTCCTCGACCATGTGGAAGGCCTCCTCGCTGAAGGGGGACTCCCGCGCCAGGCGTTCGCGGGTAACCCGGATTGGCACTCGATAGTCGATGTCCGCGGTCAGCAGCGCAAACCAGTCATGCAGCTGTCGATTGTCGAGGA
>DATGVV010000104.1:0-2961 GCA_035299885.1 Chloroflexota bacterium
CCGCGCCCGCGTTTGTCGAGATCGGCCGCGCTGCCTAAGATCTGAGCACCCGTGTACACCATTGGCACAGCCGGCCACGTCGACCATGGCAAATCGACGCTGGTCAAAGCCCTCACCGGGATCGATCCCGATCGCCTGCCCGAAGAGAAGGAGCGGGAGATGACGATCGATCTCGGCTTCGCCCACCTCAAGCTGCCCGACGGCCAGGAGGTCAGCATCGTGGACGTGCCCGGCCACGAGCGCTTCATCAAGAACATGCTGGCCGGCGTGGGCGGCATCGACCTGGCGCTGCTGGTGATCGCCGCCGATGAGGGCGTGATGCCGCAAACCCGCGAGCACCTGGCCATCCTCGATCTGCTCCAGGTCCAGCACGGCCTGGTGGCGCTGACCAAGCGCGATCTGGTCGAGCCCGACTGGCTGGAGCTGGTGGCGGACGAGGTGGGCCAGACGCTGAAGGGCACGGCGCTCGAGGGCGCGCCCATCCTGCCTGTGTCGTCCACCAGCGGCGAAGGACTGCCAGAGCTGCTGGCCGCCATGGCCGAGTGCCTGCGACAGGTTCCAGAGCGTATCGATCGCGGCCAGCCACGGCTGCCGATCGATCGCGTCTTCACCCTCACCGGCTTCGGCACAGTGGTCACCGGCACGCTCATCGACGGCAGCTTGCACTTGGGCGATGAGGTCGAGATCCTGCCTCAGCGCAAGCGCTCGCGCATCCGCGGGCTGCAGACCCACAACCGCAAGGTGGAGCTGGCGCCACCGGGAGGCCGGACCGCGGTGAACCTGGCCGGCGTCACGCTCGAGGACGTCCGCCGCGGGAATGTCATCGCCCATCCGGGCCAGCTCAGGCCGACTCGCACCGTAGACGTCAAGCTGCGGCTCATCCCCGACGCGCTGCGCGGCATCGAGAACGACGACGAGGTGGACCTGTTCGCCGGCGCGGCCGAAGCCCTGGCCCGCGCCAGCCTGCTGGAAGGCAAGGAGCTTCGGCCCGGCGAGGAAGGCTGGCTGCGGCTGCGGCTGCGCGAGCCGCTGGCGCTGGCCAAAGGCGACAAGTTCATCCTGCGGCTGCCCTCGCCCAGCGCGACAATCGGCGGCGGCGAGGTGGTGGACACCAGCCCGCGTCTGCATCACCGTTTTCGGGCGCAGACGCTGAGCTGGCTGCGCTCGCTCGAAGCCGGCTCGCCCGAGCAGATCCTGCTGCAAGCTCTGGCCGGCGATCAGCCGGTCGAGCGCGGGCTGGCCCTCAAGAAATCGGCTCTGCCACCCAGCCAGGCCGAGGACAGCCTTCGCCGCTTACTCGAGAACGGACAAGCGCTATCTCTCGACTCGCATCTGGTCTCCATCGACGCCTGGCAGGCCATGACTGCCCGCGTCAAACGCGACGTGGGCAACTACCACCGCCGCTTTCCATTGCGGGCGGGTATTCCAAAGGAAGAGCTCAGGAACCGCCTTGGTTTACCGGCGAAAGTGTTCAACGCCGCCCTGGCCCACTGGACCAACGCCGGCCAGCTGGCGGACCGCGGCGCGTTCGTGTCCAGCGCGCAATTCGAGATCAAGCTCCCGCCGAACGTGCAGCGCAAGCTGGACGAGGCGATGGCGGCGATGCGCCAAAAGCCGTTCGCACCGCCGTCGGAGAGTGAGCTGGGCCTGACCGCCGAGGAGCTGGTCGTACTGCTCGGCGAGGGCAAGCTCACGCGTGTGTCCGACAGCGTGCTGTTTGATTCCGAGGCGTACCAGCAGATGATCGATCGCACGGTCGATCACATCAGCAAGCAGGGCAAGATTACCCTGGCCGAATTTCGGGATGTGTTCGACACCAGCCGCAAGTACGCCCAGGCCTTCCTGGAGCACCTCGACGAGCGCAAGATCACCCGCCGCGTGGGTGACGAGCGAGTGCTGGGCCCGGCCGCCCGCCGCGCTTAGCCTCATCTCAGCCGGGGTTAAGCTCATCCTCATCTTGGTGCGCTAGCTTCAAAGGGCAATGACAACGAAGCGTCCGCTGCAGCTGCTGTCGCTGGCGTTGTTGCTGCTGTTCGCGGGCTGCGCGCCCCAAGCGGCCCTCCCGCGGCCGCTCAGTTCGATCGAGCCGCTGGCCGTCAGCCAGCGCAGCTCGTCGCCGCTGGACGAGCCCTCCGAGGCGCCCGTTTCTGCCCGACCGGCCGGCACCAAAGACGTCAGCAATCCGGCCGACGAAGCGGCCATCAAACAGCTGATCGAGCGCGCCAACAACCAGCAGGCGGAAGCCTTTGCTAAGAAAGACCCGTCGCTCATGCGCGACACAGCCGTGGACAGCTACTTCGAGGAGCTGCGGCAGATCAACCAGGACATGGCCGCCGAAGGCGTCAGCGCCATCAAGCTGCTGAGGATCGAGTGGGGGCCCATCAGCGTGAGTGGCGACACCGCGCAGGCCACCAGCTTCGAGACCTGGCGCACCGACTACAGCGATGGCACGGGCGACGAGGGACGCGAGCGCAACGACTACACGCTCGTCCGAGACGGCGGCGCGTGGAAGATCAAGACCGACGTCCATCCCGACTCGCGACTCGAGGATCCCGGCGGGCAGGCGCCGGATCCGTCCAGCCCGCCGCGCCCCGCGCCCGCGCCCAGCCCGTTCGCGCGGCCGGCCCGCTCGGGTCAATCCCACAACTGGTCGGGCTACTCGGCCAGCGGCGGCAGCTTCACGGCCGTGTCGGCCACCTGGATGGTGCCCCAGCCAACCGGCGCCGCGTTTGGCGCCGACGCCACCTGGGTGGGCATCGGCGGCGTGCGCAGCCGGGACCTCATTCAGGCCGGCACCGAGCAAACGGTCTCACCCAACGGCCGCGTGAGCTACCAGGCCTGGATCGAGAAGCTGCCGCAGGTGTCGCATCCCGTCCAGCTGCGCATCAGCCCGGGCGATTCGGTGACAGTCTCGATCGGTGAGCAGCAAGAAGGCAGCTGGCTCGTCTCGATTAAGAACAA
>DATGVV010000105.1:0-2248 GCA_035299885.1 Chloroflexota bacterium
CGTCGCTCAAGAAACCCTCACCCTAGCCCTCTCCCCTTGGGAGAGGGAACTCACTTGTCTTTGCCGGCGTAGGACTGGCGGTACTTAGGGACGGTCTTCTTGCGCAGGCTGTAGAGGTATTCGATGACCTGCTCGTTGGTCATGTACTTGGACATCTCGTAGCGGTCGTGATGGACGTACTCGTCCAGCTCGCGGCGCACGCCGGTCATGGGCTCCACGTCGGCATAGCCAATGGGGATGAGATCGTGCAGACGGATCAGGTCGGGCACCCCCAGGATGCGCTTGAACGGATCGGGCACGTGGATGGTCACGTGCTGGGTGGACAGGCCCAGCGCCTTGGCAGCCAGGTGGACCAGCGTCTCGGCGTTGGCCAGGCCATCGGTCAGATGCGTCTGGTTGCGGTCGTAGGTCATGGCGCCCATGACCGTGCCCCACTGGCGGCGGCCATCGCCCAACACCGCGATCACGGCCGGCGCTTGCGACCAGCCCTGATCCAGACGCTGCCGCTGCACGGCTTCGTCGTGGGTCAGCTGGTAGGAGGGGTGGCGCAGCTCGAACTCGCGCTGCTGCTCCATCCAGTAGATAAAGTCCTGGTTGTACTCGACATAGGCCTGGAACAGGTCCTTTTTGACCTGCGCGTCATTGACCACGATGAACTCCCACGGCTGGGAGTTGGCGCCGGACATCGCCCAGCGAGCCATCTCGAGGATGCGCTCGATATATCCGTCCGGGATCGGGTCGGCCTTGAGCCTACGGACGCTGGCTCGTCGCTTGACGATGTCCAGCAGGAGATCGTAGTCGGTGAGAGCGGGTGCGGCAGCGGCCATCAATGCCTCCATAATGATCAGACGCCCGCCATGATACCGACCAACGGCCAACTGCCCCTGCACGGCATTCGCGTGCTGGAGCTGGGGCACATCATCGCCGGGCCGGCGGCGGGGCTCATCCTGGCCGATCTCGGTGCCCAGGTGGTGAAGGTCGAGCGGCCCGACGGCGGCGACCAGGCCCGGCACATGGCCGGCGGCACGCGAGCCTACTTCCACCTGTTCAATCGCAACAAGCGGGACGTCGCGGTCGACCTGAAGTCGGCGGCCGGTAAGGAGGTCATCCGGCGCCTGGTCGAGCGCTCGGACGTGGTTATCGACAACTTCGCGGCCGGCGTGCTGGAGCGGCTCGGGTTGGCCTACGACGAGCTAGCGAAGATCAACCCGCGCATCATCCACTTGGCGGTCAAAGGTTTCCTGCCCGGGCCGTACGAGAACCGCCCGGCGCTGGACGAGCTGGCGCAAATGATGGGCGGCCTGGCCTACATGACCGGGCCCGAGGGCCAGCCGCTGCGGGCCGGCGCCTCCATCATCGACATTGGGGCGGCCACGTACGGCGTCATCGGCATCCTGGCCGCGCTGATGGAGCGCGCGCGCACCGGCCGTGGCCAGAAGATCACCGCGGGGCTGTTCGAGACAACGGTCTTCTGGGTGGGCCAGTGGATGGCGGTGGCGGCGGCCACCGGCCAGCCTTCGATCCCCATGCCGGGTCGCGGGCAAGGCGTGCGCATGGGCTGGGGCATCTTCCACCTGTTCGAGGCGGCCGACGGCGAGCAGATCTTCATCGGCGTCACCTCCAATGCCCATTGGGAGCACTTCTGCCAGGCGCTGGAGCTGCCCGACCTGCTGGCCGACGAGCGGCTCAACACCAACCCCGGCCGCGTCGCGGCTCAGGACTGGCTGCTGCCGCGCGTTCGCGAGGAGGCGCTGAAGTACTCGGCCCAGCAGCTGCAGGAGAAGCTGACCGCGGCGGGCATTCCGAACGGCCCTGTCCGCCGGCCCGATGAGCTGATCGACGACGAGCACCTGCTGGCGACCGACCAGCTGCTCGAGACTCCGATGGGCGATCTCGGCACGCACCGCCTGCCAAAGCTGCCCTTCCGCAGCAGCGCCTATAACTTCCGGCTGGATCGCCCAGCCCCTGAGCTGGGTCAGCACACGGCCGAAGTCATGCGCGAGCTGGGCTATGAAGAGGAGGAGATCAGCGCGTTGGCGCAGAGTGGCGCGGTGGCTATTGCCGGCTGACATGGTTCCCTCACCCCAGCCCTCTCCCGGTCCTGCGGACGGCGAACTGGCGGGAGAGGGAGTGCTGACCATCGCGCTGGATATCGGCGGGACGTTTACCGATCTCATCGCTTTCGACCAGGCGTCGGGCACGATCCATCACACCAAGAGCTCCAGCACGCCCTATGACCTAGCGGTCG
>DATGVV010000106.1:0-8844 GCA_035299885.1 Chloroflexota bacterium
GCTTGACCTTATCGAGCGAACCGCTCTGCTGGGACGCCCCTGAGGCCGCAGCGGACTGGGTCGAAGGAAGGGGTGACGCCGCGGGCCCGGCACAGGCCGACAGCGCCGCAAGCACCACACCCAGCAAGATGATGAGCCGCCGGTGCATAAGCCGTCTCCTATTTCTGCGGCTTCCAGCCGCTGGCCTTCAGCTCCTGGTTGACTTCGGCCAGGATGCTGTAGTCGTAGATCCGGCTGACGGGCGGCGGCTCAACCCCAATAAGCTGAGCGCGCACGACGGTGTCGGCTTGCTGGACCTCCAACGGCACCGAGCCATCCGGGGTCAGCGCGGGGATGTCGTCATCGTAGTCAACCTCGTTGGCCGGCCGGGGAAGCTGGTTGTACTTGCCCAGGATGTCGAGTGTCTCGTCTTTGAATGTCTTGAAGTATTCGCGCCCCTTCAACGTCGCCCTGAGAAAGCGTTTCGTTCGCTCCCGGTTCTCGCGCAGCTCTTTGTCGGTGGTGGCCAGGCCGGTATAAACCATTTGGACCTCTTCCTTGAGGTCGGCCAGCATCTTCCCTTTGCCACCGGCGGACTTGTACTGCAGGGCGGTGGAGGCGCCGATCACCGCCAGCGGCACCGAGCCGTTCTGCATGGCGGCGAGCTTGTTCTGCTCGCTGCCGACCGCCGCGTAGCTGACGGCGTTGAGCGGCAGCTTGTGATTCTTGAGCAGGATGCTCATGGCGATCTCGTTGGTGTCGCCCCGGGTTTGGATACCGATCGTCTTGCCCTTGATGTCCTCGACGGACTTCATGTCAGGCGAGACGCTCCACAGCTCGTAGCCCGGTCGATCTTCGATGGTGTACACGACCTTCAAGGGTGCGCCGCTGATGATGGCGCTGATGGCCGAACCGGAAGACGTGGTGTACGGCACCTCGCCGGCTATCAACATCGGCGTAGCGGCGCCACCACCCGCTTTCACCCATTCCGGATCCAACCGTTGCTCCGCGAAATAGCCTTTGTCCACGGCGATCAGCAGCGGCGCGACACTGGCGGAGAACGTCGGGTACGAGATCTTGATCTTTTCCATGGTGGTGGGCGGGGGACTGCTCGAGACGCCATTGCAGCCGCTTAGGCCGAGCGCCACGAGCGCGGAGAACACAGCCGCCCATGGGCTTCTCAGCATGGCTAAGAATGCTAACGTAGGGTACTTTCCACGTATGGGAGGTCGACTATGTCGACAAGCGAAGCTTTAGCTGAGGTCTACAAACAGCGCGAGATCGGGGAGTTCATGACCACCTCCCGCGACTTCCCGCGGCGCGGTCTGGAAGCCTGGTCGGACCGCAAGAAAGCCGGCCTCATGGCCAGCGGCAAGAGCAGCCACTATATCCCGCGGTTTCGGCCGTTCGACATGCTGGCCGAGCCCAACCAGGCCCTCGTCATCCTCGAGAACGACCACCACCGCATCGGCGTCGAGAGCGTGTTCGGGGTCCAGGATGCGTTCCACCGTTATGTGGACTGCGACACCGTCTATTTCCAGTACTGCGGCCACTCTACAGTCGAAACCGAGTTCGGCACGTTCGACCTGACTCCTGGCGACCTCCTGCTGGTGCCTGGCGGCATCTCCCACCGCTCCATCGGCACGGCCGACAGCCTGCGCTACTTCTGCCTCACCCACGAGCCCATCGACCACGTCATGGGCGAGGATCAGTACACCAGCCAGACCGAGTTCGAGCTGCGGCGCATCGGCGGGCCCGATTGGCAGCTCCCGGACGGCGGTAACCAGCCCACCACCGGCCGCGTCACCGAGAAGATGCACTTCTGGGACGACGGCCCCGACGACTACACCATCATCGACCGCGAGTACGAGGACGTAGTGGGCGTGGCCAAGCCGCGCGGCGGCCTGGGGGGTCCCCAGAAGCGGCGCGCGTTCGACCACTTCACCGGCATCGTCGGCAAAGGCAACGACGAAGCCACCCAGTATATATTCGAGTGCGACACGCTGCGCATCCGCACTTACAACATCCGGGGCGAGCAGCACGCCTTCCACCGGGCGCTACGGACCGAAGAAGCGCGCATCCAGTTTCGTGGCGACGCGGTCGATCTGTCCGAGCTGGAGAACGTGGCTGTCCGGCCAGGTGACGTGACGGTCATTCCCCTCGGCATCGCCCACAGCGTCATGACCGATCCGCCCGACGACGACAGCTTCCTAAGGCTGAACTTCTACAGCTCGGTGCGCTGGCGCGTGGCCACCGATTTGACTAAGCATGTCCACGACAGCTACTTCGAGACTTCGACGAAGCTCATCAAGGACGCCGACTGGAAGCTTGCGCTGGCCGCCCGCTGACAGCGAACGCGTCTGTCATAGGTCTCACGCGGTGGGCCGCGTGCTGAGCCTTTGGACGCCGACCGAGCTCGGCGCCCGACTCCGGCCCGCTGCGTTCGTCCTGCTGCTGGGGCTGACAGCCTGCGGCGGGGCAGCGGCGCCGGGTCCGTCATCGGCATCGGCCAGCGCCACCACGAAACCATCGGCCGTCTCCGGCGCGGGCCAGAGCCAATCCGCCCCGGCCAGCGTTTTGGCTTCGTCCGGGCAGGCTCTGCCGCAGCTCACCATTCCCTACACCGCCATCAGCGTGACCAGCTCGCCGCTGTGGGTCACGCTGGAGACCGGCCAGTTCGCCAAGTACGGCCTGGACGTCAAGACCGAGTACATTCCCACCTCCACCGCGTTGACTCCGGCCATGCTGTCCGGCCAGATCCCCGTCGCCAACAACAGCGAAGACGCCCTTATCAACGCCAACCTGGCTGGCGGCGACCTGGCCATCATTGCCGCCGGTGCGGACAAGTTCGTGTTTTCCGTCTACACCAAATCGTTGGCTAACGTGAGCGACCTCAAGGGCAAGAAGATTGGCATCACCAGGATCGGAGCTGCCACCGACTTCGCCGCCCGCTTCGTCCTGGCAAAGAACAACCTGACGCCTGACAAGGACGTGGCTCTGCTGCAGATAGGCAGCGTGCCGGAGATCCTGGCAGGCATCCTGTCTGGCGCGGTGGACGCCGGGGTCTTGTCGCCGCCAACGACCGCTCAGGCCAGAAAGGCCAACCTGAAGCCGATCGCGAACCTCAGCGACTACGACGTGCGCTACTACACCGGCCCCATCGCGGCCAAGAAGCCGTGGCTAAGAGACCACCGCGACCTCGGCTTGAAAGTGGTCCAGGCCTACGCGGCAGGCATAGCGGTAATCCACCGAGACAAGGAAACGACGATGCGCATCATCGGCAAATACAGCAAGACCGACGACGCGGCGGTGCTGGAGGATGCCTACAGCTCGCTGCTGCCGGCGCTGCCGAGAGTGCCGCTGCCGAAGGTCGACGCCATCCAGACGGGCCTGGCCCAGGCCTCCGAGCCGAACGCTAAGACAGCCGACCCAGCCTCGTTCATCAACCCTTCATTGGTGGAAGAGCTGCAGGCCAGCGGCTTTATCGACAACCTCTATAAGTAGATCCCACTAGTACTTCCGCACCGGCTCGGCCGCATAGAGCAGCCGGTTTTGCTATTCTCCGGGCAACCTCCCATGGCCCTCCAGTCGAAGCCCAAGGCCGAGAAGGATCGGAGCGAGCGCTGGCTCCTCACCTACGCGGACCTCATTACGCTGTTGATGGTGTTCTTCGTGATCCTCTACTCCTTCTCGATCATCGACGTGCAACGCTTCCAGGACCTCAAGGGGTCGCTGGATAAGGCCTTCAACTCGGGCGTGCTGTCGGGCCTCAACACCAGTTCCCTGAACGCCAACGTGGCCTACGGCCAGGTTGAGCAAGCGGTGAAGTCGGAGAACGAAAACGCTAGAGCCTCCGTGGCCAACCAGCTGCAGAAGGTGGTCGATGCCATCGGCGCGGGCGACGGAGTGACGGTTACGCAGGTGACCCAGGGGGTGACCCTCAGCGTTGCCTCGCAGCTACTGTTCCAGTCGGGCAACGCGGCACTAAAGCCGGGCGCGACGGAGCTGCTGGCCCAGGTCACCGAGCCGCTGAAGGGCCTGCCCAACCCGGTCGAGATCGTGTCGAACACGGACGAGCTAGGGCCGCAGTCCACGAACTCCCAGTTCAAGGACAACTGGCTGCTGGGCAACGCCCGCTCGTACGTCGTGCTGCGGTCGCTGGTGGACCAGAACGGGTTCCCGGAGGACCGATTGTCGCTGTGGAACAAGGCGCAGTATTCGCCGATGTTCCCCAACGACACACCGGAAAACCGAGCCAAGAACCGCCGGGTGGACCTGCTGATCGTGTTCCCCACGCAGGACGCCGCTACGGAGGCCATCGAGACGAACGCCGTCCCCATTCAGAAGCCCCGCCAGCCCGCTCGCTAGTCCCGAGGAACCCTCACCCTCGCCCTCTCCCGCCGCCAGGGGAGGGTACCCGACCCATATACTTGGCCCATGGCTGCCGTAGTGGAACGCGCGTCCCCGCTGGCTGAGGTCGATCCCGACGTTTTTCGCATCATCGAACGTGAAAAGGAACGGATGCGAAACGGCATCGAGCTGATTGCGTCCGAGAACTACACCAGCCCCGCGGTGTTGGAAGCCGTTGGCTCGATCCTGACCGATAAATACGCCGAGGGCCTGCCTGGCCGGCGCTACTACGGCGGCTGCGAGTTTATCGACCAGGCCGAGCAGCTGGCCATCGACCGGGCGAAGCAGCTGTTCGGGGCGCAGCACGCCAACGTGCAGCCACATTCGGGCGCGCAGGCCAACTACGCTGCCTATATGGCCGTGATCAAGCCGGGTGACACGGTCATGGGCCTCAGCCTGGACCAGGGCGGGCACTTGACCCACGGCTCCAAAGTGAACTTTTCCGGCAAGCTGTTCAACATCGTGTCTTACGGCGTGCGCCAGGATGATCAGCGCATCGATTACGACAACATGCAGCGCCTGGCGGAGGAGCACCAGCCCAAACTGATCATTGCCGGCGCGTCGGCCTATCCCCGGCTGTGGGATTTCGAGCGCATCCGCAAGATTTGCGACTCCGTCGGCGCCATCATGCTGACCGACATGGCGCACTTCGCAGGTCTCGTCGCCGCCGGCATGCACCCCAGCCCGATCCACACCTCCGACATCACCACCACCACCACGCACAAGACGCTGCGCGGCCCTCGCGGCGGCATGATCCTGTGCGGTGAGGAGCTGGGCAAGAAGGTTGATTCGGCGGTTTTCCCCAACGCTCAAGGCGGGCCGCTGGAGCACGTGATTGCCGGCAAGGCGGTGTGCCTGCGCGAGGCCATGCAGCCGTCATTCAAGGACTACGCGCGGCAGGTGGTGGAGAACGCTCGCATCCTGGGCGACACGCTCCTTGCCGGCGGTCTCAAGCTGGTGAGCGGCGGCACGGACAATCACCTGCTGCTGTGCGACGTCTCAGCCGTTGGCGTCACAGGCAAGGACGCCGAGGCCGCCCTCGACAGCGCCGGCATCACCGTGAACAAGAACGCGATCCCGTTCGATCAGCAGCCGCCGGCAGTGGCCAGCGGCATCCGCGTCGGCACGCCAGCCGCCACCACGCGCGGCATGGGCCCCGACCAGATGCGCCAGATCGGCCAGTGGATCTGCGAGATCGTGCAGCGGCCGGATGACGACGGCCTCACGTCCCGCATCCGCCCGGAAGTCCGGCGCATGTGCGCGGACTTCCCCGTCCCAGGCTGCTAGCGCCTATCGTCCTTGGCTGGGGCTGGCTTTTGGGCCAGCGCAAAGATAACGGGAATGTCCAGCCACGAGGGGTGGTCGACTTCGGCCAGGTGCCGGCGCTTGAAGCGCTTCAGTCCGGCCAGTGAAAGACTGGCCAGAGCAGCGCCGGTGCCCAGGTTGCTAACGACGTCCCACCACTCCTCCGGACTTCCCAGCGGGCGGCCGAGTTGCTCAGCCGTTACTTGAATGCGATCGAAGCCGGCCTGGCGCAGCAGGTCACGACAGATCTCCGGCTCGGCGGTGCGATGCCAGTCCAGGTCGATGCCCAGCCGGGCGCGGTAGAGCGAAATCATCGGTTCGAAGGCGGTGCGGCCAAAGACCGAGAAAGCGACCATCCCGCCGGCTCTGGTCACCCGCCCCCACTCGCGCACAGCGGCGACCATGTCCGGCAGGAAGAAGATGGCAAAGCCGCCGGCTACGGCATCGAAGCTGCCGTCCGCAAAATCCAGGCGCTCGACGTCCATCTCGCGGAAGGAGACGTTCGCCAGGCCGGCCGCGGCCGTGTTTCGCTGGGCCTGGTCGAGCATGGCGGCGGCGATATCCACGCCCACCACCTGGCCGGACAGGCCCACCCCTCGGGCGGCCTCGATGGCCACTAGCCCTGTGCCGCAGCCGGCGTCCAGCACGCGCTGCCCGGGTTGGAGCTGCAGGAGCCTAACCAGCCGCCGGGCGGCAAGCCCGAAGTGCGCCAGAGCGGGATGCTCGTGGCCGGCGGCCACGGTGTTGAAGCGCTCGGCGACAGCGGCCTGGTGGGTGGTCATGACGGGCTCAGCGCGAGTCCTATCGGCCTATTAATACGCACCGAGTTTGGCGACGGCCTGCTCGGCCAGGCTGGCGTCCACCAGCGTCGCGAGATCCACTGGGGCGGGAAGCAGGCCGGCCTTCACGTACCAGCGCATCTGGTCGTCGAGGCTGGCGATGTTGGTCTTGCCGTCAGGACTGATGGCGG
Organism: Chloroflexota bacterium; assembly: GCA_035299885.1. Taxonomy (GTDB): domain Bacteria; phylum Chloroflexota; class JAJPGV01; order JAJPGV01; family JAJPGV01; genus DATGVV01. The sequence continues at coordinate 6,665 of DATGVV010000106.1, forward strand.
TGTAAGCCATCTTGTCGTACAGCGCGGGGTCGGCCACCGGCACGGCCTTGGCGAGGATCTCGACTGCCTGCTGGCGGCCCTGGTTCTTGAAGAAGGCGCCATGATAGTCGCGGACACCGCGGAGGTAGGCCGTGACCCACTTGAGCGTCTGATCCCTGTTGGCCGCGAACTGCGCCGAGGCCACGACAACCGTCTGCTGCGTGCCTGGCGCTATCTGGCCGACCGACTCCAACTTCACGGCCAAGCCCTTCTCCACGGCGGCGGTCACCAGTGGCTCGGGAATCAACCCGGCGTCGATGGCTTTGCTGCCAAAGCTGGTGATCATCGACTGGAAGTCCAGGGTGACGAGATCGGCATCGGCCAGCTGATGGCCACCAGCCTGCATGGCTTTGTCGATGACGTACTTGAACTGATCGTTGGCGATGGCGATCTTGAGGCCTTTTAGGTCAGCATTGGTCTTGACCTTTCCGCCATCGACAAGATCCTTGCGCACGGCCAGGAAAAGGCCACTTGCCTGGGGATCCTGGCGGGCCATGGGCGCGATGATCTTGAGGCCCACATTGCGGGCGGCGGCGTTGAAGAAGCCCGGAGTCACGGACGTATCGGCCAGATCCACCTGGCCGGCGAGCAGCTCCGGCAGCTGCACCTGCTCAGTCTTGTTGAGGGCTATTTTGACGCCCTCTTGCTCGAAGTAGCCCTGGGCTTGGGCCAGGTAGATGCCCGCTTCGCCCTGCGTGCCGGTCACCCCCACTCGAACGGTAGGCAAGCTTTCCGGCTTGGTCGGCGCCGGGTTGGCGCTGGTTGCAGCATTTGGCGCAGCGCTGGCGCGGGGCGCCGTCGAGCTTGGGGAGGACGACGGCGCGGCTGCAGCGCCTCCGCAGGCCGCGAGCACGAGTCCCAGGGTGGCGGCAAATGCCGCAAGAGCATTTTTCATGACGGTTGGTTCTCCTTAGCTTCTACGAAGGTAGCCTCCGGACTGGCCGGCAACATCCGGGGATCCCCGTATTCGGAGTACGTATTTCGCGCCGGCTGGTCAGCTCGCTGGCGTCAGCAACCCCTGCCGGACGGCCCAGGCTGCAACCTGGGCACGAGAAGTGAAGCCGAGCTTATTCAGGATGTGCTGGACGTGCGTCTCGGCGGTGCGCTCGGCAATAATCAGGCGGTCGGCGATCTGGCGATTGGTCAGGCCTTCGGTCACGAGTCCCACAATCTCCCGCTCACGGGCCGTGAGGCCATCGTCCGGAGCGGACGGCGATGCCCGTTTATCGGCTTCGGCAGGCTTCGCGACGGCGACGTCAACCAGCTCCTCCAGCGACATGGCCGCGCCTTCGGCCCGGATCGAGCTCGCGCGCGGGCCGACCGCCTTTCGCGCGAAATCGATGTAAGCCTCAATGTCGGATTGACGGACGCCGGACAGGAGTGCCGTGGTCGCGCGGCGCAGCGCGGCGGCGCCTCCATCGAGCCGTAGGGCACGCTCGAACTGGCCCTCGGCCGCGGCTACGCAGGCCAAGCCTTCGAGAGCCTCAGAGGTGCGCCCGCCTGCGCCGAGCTCGAGCTTGCCGATACCCACGTGCGTGACCAACGCCTGTTCAAAATAGCGGTGGGCTGCTGAAACGTCTTCCAGGCGCAGCCCAAGGTAGCCCAAGCCGGTCAGAATGTTGGCAATGGTGAAGCTGTCACCGTAACGGCGCGCATATTCCAATGCCTCCTGCCAGAATCGCTCTGCGCCTGCGTAATCAGCCTGGAAGTAGGCCGCCCAGCCCCGGTGTAGCAGTGGCGTGTGTGTGAGCGCGCGGTCACCAAGACCGCGCATCAGCTCAATGGCTCCATCGAGTGCGCCGTCAGCGCCAGCAAGGTCGCCTCCATACATGCGGACGATGCCGATGTTGCGCAAGGCCACCGCCTCCCCATCCTGGTCGCCGAGCTGGCGGTACAAGGTCAGCGCCTCCTGGAGGAAAGCAAGCGCCTGCTGCAGGTTGCAGCGAAAGGCTCCCAACCGTCCGGCGGCATTCAAGGCCAGCGCTCGAGCGCTCGAGCGGCTCACCTGCTCGGGCGCGGCTACGGCCAGTAGCCTGGCCAGTCGCTCCCAGCCTTCGGTGAGATGGCCGCGGTTGAACCAGAAACGCCACAGCGAGCCGCCAAGGCGCAAGCCGGCTTCGATCTGCTCGGGACGGCTTTCG
>DATGVV010000107.1:0-18083 GCA_035299885.1 Chloroflexota bacterium
AGCACGCCAACCAGGTGATCTACCGCTACGCCACGGCGAATGACAAGTCGGAACGGCCGCTGCCACAGGACTTCAGCATGTGGAAGAGCTTCGGGGCGGAGCCGCCCGAGCCTGCATTAGAAGCGCCGATCCTGAGTGAGCTCTCGGCAGATGGGGTACGAAAGAACGTGCCTGTTGAGGCCACCAAAGAGCTGGCCCACACCGAATTCGAGGCGTGGGCGTACGAAGAGGGGCAACTCAAGGAGCACGTGGCTCGGCTGGAGACCGCCCGCGGTGGACCGCTGGTGCTCAGCGAGGACGCTCAGAAGACCCGCGAGAAGAGCATCATCGATGAGGCTACGGACGCCATCTTCAAGGATGATGAGCTAGCCAGAGCCAAAGAACGGCTGCAGGAAACAGCTCACTTCCTGTTTCAGCATGGCAACAAAGAGGCTGCGGAACGCTGCCTGCGCGCCGCACTGGAGATCGATGCCGCGCCGCCGCACGAGCAGCCGTTCCTGCGCGAGATCATAAGCAAGAGCTTCGAGCTGCTGGCGCATGCCGGCCACGACCATGAGCATCCGCACGAGCGGCCTGAGCCGGCGCGGACCGAATCCGGGATCGTGCTCCCGGCTTGACGCGCGGTGGAAGGCCGGGCGCGACTGCAGGTGAGCCTGTACGGAGGCGTGCAGGGCGTGGGCTTCCGCTGGTGGGCGCGGCAGCAAGCGCAGCTGCTAGGCTGCACGGGGTACGCCCGCAATGATCCCTCGGGTATGCGCGTCGAGATCGTGGCAGAAGGGTCACGAAGGACGTTGGACCAGTTGTTAAGCAGGTTGCGCCAGGGCCCGCCTGGCGCGCATGTCAGCCACGTTGAGGCGGAATGGCAAGACAGTACGGGCGAATTCGAGCAGTTCCAGATACGCCCCTAGAGCTAGCTGCGGCGCCGGCGGACTACCGGCTGTACGCGCTGCTGGCGGGCGGAAGCATTCTGGCCGGCCTGTTGGTCTTTGGCGCGATCGTGTACGGGCTGATGTTCACGTTCACCAGCTTCATCCCATCGCTCACCGAGAGCCGCTCGGCGGCTATGACCGCTACCGTTGGCACCGTGGAGCTGCACGAGGCGGGATCCAACCGCTGGTCGATTCCCGTTGTTGGCCAGCAGCTGCGCGAGGGTGACACGATCCGTACGCGCGAAAACAGCCGCGCGCTGCTGACGCTGTTCGATCAGAGCACGGCGACGCTGTACCCGCTGACTGAGCTAACCATCTCGTCGATGCGGGCGAATCGCTTTGGGACGACACTGCGCTCGACGCCGCGGGCCATCGTGCGACTGCACGAAACCTCCGGGCGAGCGCTTATCGGGGTAGCGCACCTCAGTCCCGTGACGAACCTGGACTTTGAGGTGGAAGGCGGCACCGGTCGTGCCAGCGTGACCGAGGGCAGCTACATCGTGAAAGTCACACCTAACCAGACGTTCGAGGTGGTGGCTACACGCGGGCGGAGCGTCGTCAGCAGCGGCGGCGGGCAGGTGACGATCCGCGGCGGCGAGCGCACGCAGGTCCGCGGCCAGCAGGCGCCGGATGCACCCATCCTGGCAGCGGAGGACCTGATTGAGAACGGGACCTTCACGCAATCGGAGGGCACGGACAAGCCACTGAAGTGGGACTTGCTGGCGCCCACTCCAGAGGGGCGAGACGTGCCAGGCCGGACGCGGCTGACGTCGGAAGAGGGGTTCCCGGCGGTGCGCTTAACGCGCAGCGGCGGCACCTATCACGCCGAGCAAGGCATCCGACAGGTCATCAACCAGGATGTGACCGACTACAACGTGGTGCGCCTGGACCTGCGCTTCAAAGTGTTTTCCCAGAGCGTGCCTGGCGGTGGGGACCAGGGCAGCGAGTACCCGCTGATGGTGCGTGTGAACTACCTGGATGAGACCGGGACGCCGGCGCTGTTCGTGCGGGGATTCTACGTGCAGAACGAGGGCAATCTGCCAACGACGAACGGCCAGCCAGTGAAGGCCGGAGAGTGGATGAACCTGGCGGGCGAAGACGGGCTGCAGCTGCAGCGCATCACGCCCAGGGTGCAGCTCGTGCAGTCGGTCGAGGTGGTGGCTTCGGGCCATGACTACGACAGCGAGATCCAGCACGTCTCGCTGGTGGTCGAATGACCGCTCGCCGGGTACATAAGTAACTCGTGCGAAGAATCTGCGTCGTTGGCACCGGCTACGTGGGGCTGGTTACGGGCACGTGTTTCGCCGAGCAGGGCAACCAGGTGGCGTGCGTCGATATCGACGAGACCAAGATCAAGCTGCTGCAGTCGGGCGGTATGCCAATCTACGAGCCGGGCCTGTCCGAACTGGTGCAGCGCAACTCGGCCATGGGACGCTTGTGCTTCACCACGTCGTACGACGAGGGCATGCGGGACGCGGAGTTTGTGTTCATCGCCGTCAACACGCCGCCTTTGGCGAGCGATGGCGGAGCGGACCTGCGCTACGTCGAGGCGGCGGCTAAGTCGATCGCGCAGCACCTCGAACACGATCTGATCATCGTCAACAAGAGCACGGTGCCAATTGGGACCGGTGATCTGGTGGCGCAGATCGTCGAACGTGAGCGCAAGACGGAAGCGCAGTTCGCGGTGGTCAGCAACCCGGAGTTTCTGCGCGAGGGCAGCGCGGTAGCTGATTGCCTGAACCCGGATCGCGTCGTGCTGGGAGCGACTGACAGAGCCGCGGGCGAGGCGGTGGCCTCGCTGTACCTGTCCCTGCGCTGCCCGATGATCATCACCGACCTGGCCACGGCGGAGATGATCAAATACGCCTCGAACGCCATGCTGGCGGCACGCATCTCGTTCATCAATGAGATGGCCGCCATCTGTGAAGCGCTGGGCGCGGACGTCAAGCAGGTGGCCCTCGGGATGGGTTACGACAAGCGCATCGGCAGCTCTTTCTTAGAAGCGGGGCTGGGCTATGGCGGCAGCTGTTTTCCGAAAGACGTCAAGGCGCTGATGCACATGGCCCTGACGCAGGGCTGCCACCCGCAGCTTTTGCAGGCGGTAGAGGACATCAACAACGATCAGCGCCGTCGCGCTGTGGATAAGGTGAAGGAGCTGCTTGGCCCGCTGCAGGGCAAGGTCATTTGCCTGCTGGGCCTGGCGTTTAAGCCAAACACCGACGACATGCGTGAGGCCGCCTCGGTGGACATCGCGAAGATGCTGCAAGCCGAGGGCGCGCAGGTAAAGGCCTACGACCCGGTGTCGATGGCGGTGGCCAGGCTGTTCCTGCCAGACGTGGAGTACTGCACGAACGCCTACGAGGCAGCGAGCGGCGCCGACGCAGTGATGGTCGTCACCGACTGGAACGAGTTCAAACAGCTCGATATGCGCAGACTCAAGGGAGTGATGCGGAACCCGGTCCTGGTCGATGGCCGCAACATCTACGACGGGAACATGCTGCGCGAGACGGGCTTCACCTACCGGGGCACCGGGCGCAACTAGCGGTCCATGCGCGCCGTGGGCGTGGACATCATAGAGATAGGCCGTGTGCGGGGCTCGCTGCAGCGGTTTGGCGATCGCTTTCTCGATCGCGTGTACACGGCTGCCGAGCAGGCCTATTGTTGCGGACGGGCGCCGCAGCTGGCCGGGCGGTTCGCCGCCAAGGAGGCCGTCTCTAAGGCGCTCGGCACCGGCATCAGGCGCATTCACTGGCGCAACATCGAGATCCTGCCCAATCGGGCGGGGGCGCCGCGGGTGACGCTGCACGGGCCCGCGCAGCAGCGCTTCGAATCGCTGGGATTGACGAGCATGGAGGTGAGCATCTCCCATTCGCGGGACAACGCGGTAGCGGTTGCGATAGCGTCCTGATCATGGCCCTGCAGCTCGTCACGAGCGCCGAGACGCGCGCCCTCGAGCAGAGCTCGGTGAGCGCCGGCGTGTCGCTGGACGAGCTGATGGACCGGGCTGGCCTGGCGGTGGCTGAGCGCGTGCACACGCTGCTGCAGCGGCGGCCCGGCCGCGCGATCGTGCTGGTGGGGCCGGGCAACAACGGCGGCGATGGGCTGGTGTGCGCCCAGCACCTCCTGGCCTGGGGGTGGCAGGTCGACCTCCATCTGACGCCGCAGCGTCCCCGCGATCCAAAGCGCTTCCCGGTGCTGGCGGCACTCCGGACCGGCGCCATTCCGGAGCGACCCGCCCACGTGGTGGTGGATGCACTGCTGGGGACGGGCAGCTCGCGCCCAATGGAAGGGGCCATATCGGAGGCAGTGGAGGACGTGCGTGCGAAGCAGGGCTCGGCACGCGTGGTCGCGGTGGACGTGCCGAGCGGCGTGAACGCGGACACGGGAGCGGCGGACCCGAAGACGCTGCGGGCATCAACGACGGTGACGCTTGGGCTGGCCAAGGTAGGACTGTTCCAGTATCCGGGACGCGAGCTGGCGGGCGATATTCAGGTGGCGGACATCGGCATCCCGGCCGCGATTACAGAGGGTGTCCAGACGTGGTTGAGCGATGCCGAGCTGGCGCGGGCGTTTCTGCCGGAGCGGCCGGAAGCGGGCCACAAGGGCACCTTCGGCAAGCTGCTGGTGCTGGCCGGCTGCGCCAGCTACACCGGTGCGCCTTATCTGACCAGCATGGCCGCGGCGCGAACCGGCGCCGGTTTGGTGCGCATCGCCACGGCACGCGGCGTGCACCCGATCGTCGCTTCCAAGTTCGCCGAGGCCACGTTTGCGCTCCTACCGGAGACCGAGGATGGCTGCGTGTCGCGCGCGGCGCTGTCGCACATCAAGGAGCTGCTGCAGGACGATTTCGACTGCCTGCTGATCGGGCCTGGCTTGAGCCAGAATTGGGAGACGCGCGACGTGGTGGAGGAGCTGCTCTTGGGCGGCGTTCAGCTGCCGCCGCGGGTGGTGATCGATGCCGACGGACTGAACAACATCGCCACGCATCCTGATTGGCCGCAGCGGCTGCCGCCGGGGTGCGTGCTGACTCCGCATCCGGCCGAGCTGGGGCGGCTGGCCAATCTGTCAGTCCACGAGGTGCTGGCCAGCCGGTTCGAGCTGGCGCGGGACCGGGCCCGAGCGTGGCAGCAGGTCATCGTGGCCAAGGGCGCGAACTCGATCGTCGCCTCGCCTGGCGGCCGGACCGCGATAGATCCAGGGGCCAACCCGCTGATCGGCACCGCGGGCACCGGCGACGTGCTGGCGGGGGCCATCGCCGGCCTGCTGACGCAGGGCGCTCCTGCCTGGGAGGGAGCGGTAGCCGCTACGCGGGTTTGCTCGATGGCCGCGCGCCGGCTCGTGCCGGAGTTCGGCCGCGCGGGGATGCTGGCCAGCGACCTGCACGCGGAGCTGCCGCGCGCGATGCGAGAGCTCCGGGGCGCCTAGCCCGAGACCATAACCGGTGTGCCCACGTCGGCCCAGGAGTAGAGCTGCTGAGCCATGCCGAAGGGCACATTCACGCAGCCGTGGGTGCCAGTGCCATCGGCGCCCGGCCGGCCGTCGATGGCATTCGAGCCGGGACCGAACCAAGACCGCCAGGGCGCGTCATGGATAAAGTAGCCACTGCCCTCGAACAACAGCGCATAGGTGGTTTGGGAATCCTCGTACCAGTATGGGCTGCCCTTCGGCCAAGGCGAGTGGAACTTGAAGCGATAGCGTTTCTCGATCACCCGGAAGGTGCCGACAGGCGTTGGCAGCTCCGGTCCGCCGCTGGTGACGAGGGTTGACAGCACGGGCTTGTCGCCCTCATAGGCCACGAGGCGCTGCTGGCCTAACGAGACCGCAATGCGCTTGTTGGTGACCAGCAGGGGGTCCTGAATCACGGCCAGGGCCGTACGGCCGGTGTTGTCGGCGGCATCGACGCGCAGGCGGTAGTTACCGACGGGAACCGACTGTCCGCTGGCGTTTTTGCCGTCCCAGGCCAGGCTGGCTTCGGATTGGCCGTCGAAGTTGAACGTGCGGACAGGAGTGTCGGCCTTCTCCGGCAGGATCGAGACGGCAAGCTGAGCGGGTTTACTGGCCTTCAGCTGCACGTTCAGCGGACCCGTGGTCGGGTTCCAGGCGCCTTCCGGCTCGATTTTCAGCGGCTCCAGCCGCAGCGGCGAGGAATCAAGGTGGATGGGCACCGTCGCCACGCCGCTGGCGTTCCCAGCGCCATCAATCGTTCGTAGATGGACGTACCAGTCGCCGTCCTTGGGAATGGTGAGGCTGAGATTGCGAGCCTGCGTATCGATGCGCACCGGCAAGGCGCCGGCTGGGGTTTGGTCGAGCGAGTAGGCGAAGCCGGCGATGCCGGCGGAGTCGCTTTGAGCGTCCAGCGTCAGCTGGACCTGCCGAGTGGCGAGCCAGCCGTCGTGCGGCAGGGGCTGCACCAGCGGCGGCGGTGGCGGCGTGGGCTGGTATCCGATTTCGCCGGGGGAGTGGATCCACGGGCTGGCGCCGCCGGCCGGATCGCGCAGGCGCGCAGCCCAGTGATAGCGCTCGCCAGGCTTTAGCGCCGGCGCCTTTATCGTGGTTTCGCCAGGTTTACCGACGACGTTAGGCTGGCCGACGAGCGGCTGCTGCTCGGGGACGAACTCGGCCTCGATCATCAGCCGGCTGGGGGCGTCAGGGGGCAGCGTGGCCTCCAGCCGCAGCTGCGAGGAGTTGGTCCAGCTGTCCGGCTGCAGCGCGGCGCCACTGCTGGCCGCAGTCAGGGAAATCGAGAGCGGCGGAGCTGGCGCAGGGCGGTAGAGGGTCAGAACCCGGGGAAAGGAGAGTTGCGTGAAGGGCACCGGCTGGCCGCAGCTGGCCAGCGTGAGTATTGCCCCGGAGAATGCTGCACCGAGACCCAAGAACCCCGCCCGACCACGCATGGTTGCCTACTCCTGCAGGAATTATCTGTCAGTTCAGTTAGCAGTCGCCATGCCAGGGGACCAGAGAGGCCGCGATACCATGGACCCATGCGAGTGGGCGAGGTGATGACCACGCCGCCCGTAACCGTACCGCCCGAGATGGCGGTGGCTAAGGTTGCGCGGACGCTGCTGGACAAGGGCGTGCGGGCCGTGCCGGTGATCGAGCAGGGACGGCTAATCGGCATCATTACTGAAACCGATCTGCTGGTCCGCAATGCCCATTTGCACTTCCCCACGTATCTTGGGATCCTCGAGAACGTGCTGTCCATCGGCGGCGACCGAAACCTCGACGACGAGCTGCGCCGCGTGCTGGCGGTTAGCGCGCGTGAGGTGATGACGGCGGACGTCCGCACGGCGGCTCCGGACGACGACCTGGGCGAAGTGGCGCATGAGATGGTGCAGCGGCATCTGCATGCCATCCCGGTGGTGAAGGACGGCGTGGTGGAGGGCATGCTCTTCCCTTCCGACGTGGTCCGGCTCGTTGCTCGCGACTGAGCTGATCGCCCGCAAGCGCGACGGCCAGGCGCACACGCGCGACGAGATCCAGTTTCTGATCGGCGGCCTCACGGCCGGGACCATTCCCGATTACCAGGTGGCGGCCTGGCTGATGGCAGTGTGCATCCGCGGCATGACGGCCGAGGAAACCGCCTGGCTGACCCAGGTTATGGCTTCTTCAGGGGAGACGCTCGATCTGCAGTCACGCTGGCCCGATGTGGTCGATAAGCACAGCACCGGCGGAGTGGGCGACAAGACCAGCCTGGTGCTGATGCCGATGCTGGCGGCGGCGGGCTGCCGGGTGGCCAAGATGTCCGGCCGCGGCCTGGGCTTTTCGGGTGGCACTATCGACAAGCTTGAGTCCATTCCCGGCATGCGCACGGAGCTGTCCCGGAGCGAGTTCCTGGACCAGGTGGACAGGCTGGGCATCGCCATCGTCAGCCAGTCGGCAGAGCTGGCGCCGGCTGACGGCAAGCTGTACGCCCTGCGGGACGTGACCGCGACGGTCGATAGTCTGCCGCTCATCGCCTCGTCGATCATGTCGAAGAAGCTGGCCTGCCGGGCCGGCCGGCTGGTGCTCGACGTCAAAACGGGCGGCGGCGCGTTCATGAAGACGCTCGACCAGGCGCGCGCCCTGGCGGAGATCATGATGGCGATTGGCGAGGCCGGCGGGGTCTCCACCTCGGCGGTGATTTCGGACATGAGCCAGCCGGAGGGCCAGGCGATCGGCAACGCGCTGGAGGTCCGCGAGGCCGTCGAGACGCTGCAAGGCCGCGGCCCGGCCGACGTCTTGGAGCTGTGCGAGCGCCTGGCCGAGGCGCTTGGCGTGCCGGAGGCAAGCCGCACGATAGCTTCAGGCGCCGCGCTGCAGAAGCTGAAGGCCATGGTTGAGGCCCAGGGCGGTGACGTCCGAGCCCTGGACGACCCCCAGCGGCTGCCGGCGGCGCCGCTCCGCCGCGAGCTCGCGGCGCCGCGTTCCGGCTATGTGGCGGCGATCGACGCCGAGCTGCTGGGCCGGGCAGCAGTAGCTCTGGGCGCGGGACGGATGCGCAAGGACGAGCCAATCGATCCAGCGGTGGGCTTCGTGCTGCACGCCAAGATCGGCGACCTCGTCGAGGTGGGCCAGGCGCTGCTCGAGGCGCACGCCACCGACGAGCGCAAGCTGGAAGCGGCCCTGGCCGCGGGGCTGCAGGCGTACACGATCGGCGAGCAGCCGGTGGCCGCGCCGGAGCAGGTGAAAGCTATAATTTCGCCTCCGTCATGAAGGTGGGGATCATCGGCGTCACCGGCAACGCGGGCGCCGAGCTGGCCAGGCTGCTGCTCAAGCACCCCGAGTTCCAGTTGGCCGAGGTGAGCGGCCGCTCCGAGGCAGGCAAGAAGCTGACTGAGGTGTTTCCCTACCTGCACCAGTACGACCTGACGATTGAGCCGGAGATCGGCGAGGCGGAGCTGTTCTTCTCGGCCCTGCCCCACAAGTCCTCGGCTGAGATTTGCGCCCCGCTGGTGAAGCGCGGCAAGAAGGTGGTGGACCTCAGCGCCGACTTCCGGTTGAGCGATCGCGCCGTCTACGAGCAGACGTACCAGGTGACCCATCCCCATCCGGAGCTGCTGGAGATGGCGGTTTACGGCCTGCCCGAGCTGCGCCGAGCCGAAGTGGCGGCGACGCGCCTGGTGGGCAACCCTGGCTGCTACCCTACGGCGGCCATCCTGGCGCTGGCGCCAGCCGTGTGCGCCGGCATAGCTAGCCCGAAGATCATCATTGACGCCAAGTCCGGCGTGTCGGGCGCCGGGCGCACGCCGACGGCTGTGACCAACTACATCGAGATCAATGAGAACACGCACGCCTACTCGGTGGACGGCCACCGGCACGAGCCGGAGATCGCCCAGGAGCTTGACCGCCTTCGTCCGCGCGGCCTCAAACCGATCGAGACAACCTTCATTCCCCACCTGGTGCCGATGACGCGGGGTATCCTGGCCAACTGCTATACGCCGGCGATCCAGCCGGTGAACAAGGGCCAGCTGACCGAGATGTACCAGGAGTTCTACCGCGACACGCCATTCGTGCAGGTTGTGGAGCGGCCGCCCGAGACGAAGTGGACCTATGGCAACAACATGGTCTACGTCATGCCGTATTTGCACGAGCGCAGCGGCAATTTGATTTTGATGGCCGTGGAGGACAACCTGGGCAAAGGCGCCGCCGGCCAAGCTATCCAGAACGCCAACTTGATGTGCGGTCTGCCCGAGGAGCTCGGGCTTGATATTGGCGCCGTCTATCCGTGAGGTAGCCGGCGGCTTACTGGCCCCGAAAGGCTGGAAGGCTGCCGCTGCGTGCGCAAATATCAAGGGGTCGACCGCCGACAAGCTCGACCTGGGCCTGCTGGTGTCCGATACGGATTGCTCCGCGGCGGGCGTATTCACTCAGAACCAGGTCCGGGCCGCGCCGGTGCGCTGGTGCCAGCAGCTGCTGCCGGCCGCCAATGTCCGCGCGGTCATCGCCAACAGCGGCAATGCCAACGCCTGTACCGGCGAGCAGGGCTACCGGGACGCGGCAGACATGGCTGGCGAGGCGGCGTTGGCGATCGGCGTGGATCCGAGCCAGGTGCTGGTCGCCTCGACGGGGGTCATAGGCGTGCCGATGCCGATGCAGCGGCTTCTTTCGGGCATCCGTGGGCTGCGTCTTGGCGCGGATGGGGATGCGTTCAACGACGCCATCATTACCACGGACACGCGGCGGAAGCAGGCCTCCGTAGCCTTAGAGATCGGAGGGCGTGAGGTGCGGGTTGGCGGCGTCAGCAAGGGCGCCGGGATGATCCACCCCAACATGGCGACCATGCTGTGCTTTATCACGGCGGACGCGGCTGTGGACCTTGCCCTGCTGCCCGGAGCGGTGAAGCGTGCTGCCGATCGGTCGTTCAACATGCTCACGGTGGACGGCGACACCAGCACCAACGACACACTGGTCGTGCTGTGCAACGGCGCCGCCGGGAACCCTCCCATCAGGCCAGGCACGCCCGAGGCGGCTGTGCTGGAGGAGGCGATCGAGACCGTGGCGCTGTCGCTGGCCAGGCAGATGGCTGCCGACGGCGAGGGCGCATCGAAAGCGTTGGAGGTGCGGGTAAGCGGCGCGGCCAGTGAGGACGACGCGAGGGCCGCGGCGCGGGCCGTCGCCAGCTCAAACCTGGTCAAGTGCGCGATCTACGGCAACGATCCCAACTGGGGCCGCATCCTATGCGCGCTTGGCAACACCTCCGTGCGGTTGGACGAGAGCCGCGTGGGCATCAGCGTCAACGGCCAGCGCCTGGTCGCCTGCGGAGTCAGCACTGCTTTCGACGGCGGCGCCGCGTCACAAGCCATGAAAGCGCCGCTGGTGACCATCGACGTTGAGCTTGGGCTGGGCAGCGGCCAGGCCACGGCCCTGGGTTGTGACATGACACCGGATTACGTAACGTTCAATGCCGATTACACGACATAGGTAGAGTCATGTCTTTAGATATTGCTGGCGTCCTGCAAGAGGCGCTGCCATACATCAACTATTTCGTCGGCAAGACGGTGGTGGTCAAGATGGGCGGCAGCGCGCTGTCAGCGGAGCACACCGTCCTGCAGGACGTCATCTGGCTCAAGAACCTGCAGGTCAACGTCGTGCTGGTGCACGGCGGCGGTGACGACATCAGCAACTGGCTGAAGCGCATCGGCAAGGACAGCAAGACGGTCAAAGGCCTGCGCGTCACCGACGACGAGACCATGGAAGTGGTCAAGATGGTGCTCGTGGGCAAGGTCCAGCAGGAGCTGGTGGCGGCTATCAACGGCCTCGGCGGCGAGGCGGTGGGCATCAGCGGCTTGGACGGCAAGCTGTTCGAGTGCGAGCGCTACACCGGCGAAGGCGACCTGGGACTGGTGGGGCGCATCAAGCGGGTGAACCTGCGGCCGGTGACGGCGGCGCTGAACGAGGGCTACATCCCCGTGGTTACGCCGGTTGGCTTCGGCGAAGGCGGGGTCACCTACAACATCAACGCCGACCTGGGAGCGGGCGAGCTGGCGGCCTCCTTGCGGGCGGAGAAGCTGATCTTCCTGACAGACGTCATCGGCATCTGTGACACACAGGGACAGCTCATCTCGGAGCTGAACGTCAACCAGGTGCCCGAGCTGGTGGACTCCGGCATCCTCACGGGCGGGATGCTGCCCAAGGTCGAGGCCGCCGGACGGGCGCTGGAGCGCGTCAAGCGGGTGCACATCATCGACGGCCGCGTGCCGCACGCACTCGTGCGCGAGATGTTCACCGACAAAGGCGTCGGCACCATGGTGGTGCGCAGCTAAGAACGGATTCCTCGCTGCGCTCGGAATGACAAACGTGGCACGCGGCGTGCTTTGCAGCTGGCGCCATGTTGCCGAAGCGACTCTTCGCGGGCCTTCTCACACTCGTGATCGCGATGCTGCCGGTGGGCGGCGCGGCGGGAGCAAGCCCGGCGCCAGCAGGACCACATACCTGCCCAGCTGATCTATTCGCCTGGCAGCAGATTCTGGGCGCGGAGTGGCTGGACTGCCACCAGCTGAGCGATCTCACCACCACCAACAACCCATACACGGATCCCAACAGCCTGTACGGCATGGGCTTGCCACCCAACCAGGGCGCAGGCACGTTGAACTCGCACTACACCAACCCGACCTCGCCACCGGTAACCGGTATGCAGCTCGATGGCTACTTCCCGGACAGCTGCAACGCCTTTGTGGCGGAGCCGGCGTTGACGGGTAAGAACGGCAGCCCGTTCATCAAAGGCTGCACGCCGCCGCCGACGCCTGGAGCGCTGTGCCTTAGCGACTGCCACCATGATGGCCAGTTCGTGATCCGGATTCCTGACACCTGGGATGGACACCTGCTGACTGCGGGCACGCCTGGCATCCGCGACGCGTTCTCCAGCGATTTCCTTCTGTCGGACTACGTCCTGGAGAAAGGCTGGGCCTACGTCTCTCAGGACAAGGGCAATATTGGCAGCAACTTCTACCGCTCAGGCGGCGATGAAGTTGGCTCGTGCGGCACACCGTGGTGCCCGGCCGCCGCTATCCAGGAGTGGAGCCAACGGATGCGACAGGCCACGCGCCAAAGCGTGGCGCTGCTGGACAACCTTGCTCCGGGCTACGGCGTCAAGCGGGTCACTCGGTCGTATGCGGCCGGCATTTCCAATGGCGGCTACCAGGTGCGCCGCGCGTTGGAGACCGACGGCACGGGCAAGGGCCGGCTGTACGACGGCGGCGTGGATTGGGAGGGAACGCTGTTGCTGGGCAGCGTGCCGGCAGGAGTGGTCCTCGACAAGCCGACTACCGGCTACAACCTGTTCACCTATCTACCGGCGTCGCTGGCTAACTATCCGGGTGACGTGAGCGGCGATCCCGCTGCCGTGGCGGCCCTGGCCGTGGTTGGCTTCAACCCGCAATCGCAGCCGCTGTGGTCCTACCATTGGACGATTTACTGGGGCTTGACGCAGAAGATCTACAGGCTGGTGTTCGATCCGGAATACACCGGTTACACCTGCTCCAGCCAGTCGGGGCCATCGTGCGTCTCACCGCCGGCCGAGCAGCTCATGCCCACCGATCCCGACGCGAGCTACAACTACGCCGCGCGGCTGCAGGCCAATCCTGCGCTCGCCGGCCGGCTGCAGTCGGTGGCCAACACGGGCAATATTCAGCATCCGCTCATTACCCTGCACGGCGATCAAGACTCGCTGCTGCCGATCAAGACCGATTCAGACCTCTACGCACAGATGGTTGAGCTGGCCGGACATGCAAGCAGGTTTCGGTACTACGTGGTGGCGGGCGGGAACCATGTCGATCCGCAATTCGACGACCATTACGGCGTAGATGCCTACGGCACGAATGTGCTGCGACCCATCCTGCCCTGCGCCCGCGCTGCGATCGATACGCTGGCTGCGTGGGTAGAGCAGGGCGCCGCCCCGCCCGCGAGCCATACCATCGCCAGACCGGCGGGAGCCAGCGCCAGCGATCTGGCGAATACCTGCAGTCTCAGCTGAAGAAGGGTTTCAGCGCGCGCCAGGTGTTGGCCAGCGCGTCCGGCACGACGGTGACGCCACCGAGGACGGGCATGAAGTTGGTGTCACCATTCCAGCGGGGCACCACATGCTCGTGGATGTGCTCCTCGACCCCGGCGCCGGCGCAGCGCCCGATGTTCCAGCCGACGTTGAAGCCCTGCGCCCCGAAGGCCTCCTTGAGGGCGGCGATGCTGCGCTTGAGCAGCTGATCCATCTCCGCCAGTGTCTCTTCCGGCAACTCCTCGAGCTCGGAGGTGTGGTCGAACGGCACGATCATCAGGTGGCCGTTGGTGTAGGGGAAGGCGTTCAGGATGATGAACGCGCGGTGGCCGCGGTGCAGGATGAGGTCCTGCTCGTCGCTCGAGCGAGCCAGGCGCGTGCAGAAGATGCAGCCGGGCTCCTTCTCGCCCTTGATGTAGGCCAGCCGCCAGGGCGCCCACAGGTTACGCTCGGCCACACGGCCATTCTACGGGCGGAGGCGCCGCCGGCCGAAGATCAAAGGTGATGCGCGCGCTCCTTCTCGTGCTGGCGCTGGCCCTGGCGGGCTGCGGCGCCGTTGCGGCTCCCGCCGACGGAGCGCGGGTGTATGCGGTGTCGAGCCCGCCCGCGGCGGCGTCCAGTCCGGCAGCTTCGCCGTCGCCGGTGCCGGCTGCCACTCCGGTGGCGCCGCCCAGTCCGGCAGCTTCGCCGTCGCCGGTGCCGGCTGCCACTCCGGTGGCGCCGCCCAGCCCTACGCCGACCACTGGGCCGGTCGTGTTCACACTGGACTTCACGGTCGAGCGGCGGGATGACCTCACGCTTCGCGTGGGACAGGCGATGCAGCTCAAGTTGACCTCCGGCCCGACGAGCGACTGGCTCTCCGGGGTCGACGATGCGCGTGTGCTGCGGCCGATGACGCCTATCGGCAACGGCATCTTTCAGGCGATGGCGCCTGGCACGGCGTTGGTCACTGCGCACGTGCCGCAGGGCTGCGCCAACGTCTCGCCGGCCGCTCGGTGCCGCAATCCCGAGCACGGCCTGTGGTTCCAAACCCGCGTGTACGTGCTGCCTTAGCGCTAAGCTGAGGCTACGCTGTAGCCATGTGGGTGAGGATCGGCCTGATCGTCGGCCGCATCGCACTTCGGCTGCTGATTCGGCTGGCGCCCTTCCTGGCGATCGCGGGCGCCGCCCTGGTGCGGCGCTACCGCTGGCCGATCTACTACCGCGTCGTCGCGTTGAAGCCGGCCAAGCTGAACCTGTCGGCCGTGCCAGGGATAGTGCTTGGCTCCGTCGGTGGGCTGGCGCTGATGGGTGTGGCGCTGTACCTGATCGTGACCGTTCTAGCGCCGCACCGGTAGGATTTCCCTGTTGGCCAATCATGGACACAAACGCTGACATTCGGCGCGGGAGGGATTGCGATGATCGCGCAGCCACAGGATAAGCAGCTCAACGAACTCGAGGAGCTCACCAGGATAGACGCCTATGCCGCCTGGCAGAAAGATGAAGGCGTGAACGTCATCCGCGATTTCGCCTTCGACGATTTGCACGCGCTGGAGCTGGGCGACTGGCCGCGCAAGGGCGGCCGCGGAGTCGTCATCAACATCCCCAATGACACCATGACCAATGACGCGCACATCGTGGAGATTGGGCCGGGCGGCCACTCAGAGCCGGAGCATCACCTATACGAGGAGATGGTCTATATCCTGACCGGCCGCGGTTCCACCAGCGTGTGGTGGGACGAGCAACGCAGGCAGACTTTCGAATGGGGACCGGGCAGCCTGTTTGTCATCCCACTCAACGCCTGGTACCAGCATTTCAACGGCAGCGGACGCGAGCCGCTGCGCTACATCGCGGTGACGGATTTGCCGACCACGCTGCGCCATTACCAGAATCGCGAGTTTGTTTTCAACAACCCTTTCCAGTTCATCGATCGTTTCCAGGGAGAGGCCGAGTTCTTCAGTGGCGCGGGCAAGCTGTACAAGGGCCGCCGCTGGAAGGCCAGCTTCATCCCGGATGCGGGCAACCTGGAGCTGTACGGCTGGATGGAGCGGGGGGCCGGAGGGGTAAACGCCATGCTCGAGCTGCCCCAAACGAACCTCGCGGCGCATATCTCGCAATTCCCTGTAGGGACCTACAAAAAGGCTCACAAGCACGGCCCGGGAGCGCATTTGCTCATTCTTTCGGGTACGGGCTTCTCGCTGCTGTGGCGAGAAGGCCAGGAGCGCCGGCAGTGCCCGTGGCGTCGGGGAAGCATGGTGGTCGTGCCCTGGGAAGACTGCATCCACCAGCATTTCAACACCGGCGCCGAACCGGCCCGGTACCTGGCGCTGCGCGGCGGCAGCGGCGGCCGGCGGGCTTTCCGCGAAGCCTCCCAGGCGGACGTCAGCATGAAGAAAGGCGGATCGCAGATCGAGTACGAGGACGAGGATCCGGACATCCACCGCTTCTTCGAAGCAGAGCTGGCGAAGCACGGCGCCACCTGCAGAATGAAATTCTTCATCCCCCGGTGCACGGGAGACATGGGGCCGACGACGATCAGCCAGCGCGGCGACTGAGGCTACGCTTAATTCGATGGCACAGCTGTCGCACATCGACGAGCAGGGCCGGGCGCGGATGGTGGACGTGTCGGCTAAGGACGACACCCTCCGCGAGGCGATCGCCACTGGCGAAATCACCATGCGGCGGGAGACGCTGGAGCTGATCGTGAGCCAACGCGAAGCGGGCGCAGGAATGGCGCCCTCGGGAGCGGACGAGCTGGCCAAGGGTGACGTGCTGGGGACGGCGCAGATCGCCGGCATCATGGCTGCCAAGCGCACCTGGGAGCTCATCCCGATGTGTCACCAGCTGCTCATCACCGGAGTCGCGGTCGACTTTGGCGTCGATTTCGACTCCGGCAGGATCGAGATCACCGGCACCGCCCGGACCCGCGGCAAGACGGGCGTGGAGATGGAGGCCCTAACAGCGGTGTCAGTGGCCGCGTTGACCATCTATGACATGGTCAAGGCGGTGGACCAGACGATGGAGATCGGGAAGATCCACCTGGCCCGCAAGACCGGCGGCAAGTCCGACCTCGGCATCGGCCACGCGTGAGCATCTCGGTTGCCATCCTGACGGTCAGCGACGGCGTGGCGGCCGGAGTGCGGGAGGATCTTTCCAGGACGGCCATCGAGGAGTCCATCAAGGACATGGAGTGCGAAGTGCTGTACCGCGCGGTGGTGCCCGACGAGAAGGACAAGATCGCGGCCAAGCTGAAGGAGTGGTGCGACGTCAACCGGGTGGACCTGGTGCTTACCACGGGCGGGACCGGCTTCGCGCCGCGTGACGTCACGCCCGAGGCGGCTCGCTCGGTGATCGAGCGCGAGGCGCCTGGGCTGGGCGAGGCTATGCGAGCTGCCACCCTGGCGGCGGTGCCGATGTCGATGCTGTCGCGCTCCATCGCCGGCATCCGCAACCGCACGTTGATCGTGAACCTGCCCGGCAGTCCCAAAGGCTGCCGCGAGTGCCTGGAGGTCATTACTCCGGTGCTGCCGCACGGCATCAGCCTCCTCAAGGGGGAGAGCGGCTCGCATGGCTAGGGATCAGGCGTCAGGCGTCAGTTAGGTACTGCTGGTGGCTGATTCGCGGCCGATTGGAGTTTTCGACTCGGGGGTGGGCGGGCTGACGGTGCTGCGCGAGATCCACCGACAGCTGCCGCGCGAGAGCACGATCTACTTGGGCGACACGGCGCACTGCCCGTACGGACCGCGGCCACTGCGGCAGGTCAAGCAGTTTGCCTTTGAGATCATGCGCTTCTTCATGGAGCGGGACGTGAAGCTAGTCGTGGTGGCCTGCAACACGGCCACGGCGGCCGCGCTGAATGACGTTCGAAAGGCTTTTCCGGTGCCGGTGGTGGGCGTCATCCGGCCCGGGGCGGAGGCAGGCGCGCTGGCCAGCCGCAATCGTAAGATCGGGGTCGTAGCTACCGAGGGGACGGTCAAGAGCCGCAGCTACTTTGACAACATCAAGGACATCAACCCCGCCGCCGAGGTGTGGGAGCAGGCTTGCCCGGCGCTGGTGGACCTGGTGGAAGCCGGCAAGGCCCAGGCGCCTGAGACCAAAGCCGCGCTCGGCAGCTACCTGGCCCCGTTGCAAGCGCGCGGCATCGACACGCTCATCCTGGGCTGCACGCACTACCCGCTGCTGCGCGAACCGGTGGAGGGCATTCTCGGCCCTGAGGTCACAGTGGTCGATTCGGCCTCGACGACGGCCAGCGCTACGCGCCTGATCGTGGAGGTGAACCGGCTGGACAACGAAGCCAACGGGACCACGCACGAGCTGTACTCCACCAGCCCCTCAGAGCACTTCACGGCCATCGCCGAGCGCATGTTCGGCGCGGAGCTGCCCGAAGTGCAGCGCGTAGCGCTGGGCTCCTAACTTCCCGACGGCCTAGCGGCGCCCTCGAGGTGCGGAACCCGTTCCAATAGAAACAGAGCCCCCACCATATCGGTGGGGGCTCTGGATAAGGCAGCCCTGGCGATGACCTATTTTCCCGGGGGGTTGCCCCCCAAGTATCGTCGGCGCTGGCACGTTTCACGACCGTGTTCGGGATGGGAACGGGTGGGGCCATGCCGCTCGCATCACCAAGCGAGCCGGAGGCTCGCTAGCTGTCAGCTGTCAGCCATCAGCTTTCGGCTCGCCTGGCGAGGACTGTCATACGCATAGGGGAA
>DATGVV010000108.1:0-3961 GCA_035299885.1 Chloroflexota bacterium
CCCCAGAGGTCACGGGCCACGTCGGGCAGGCCCAGCTCGCGCAGCCGCCGGGCGAAGGGTTTGCCGGTGGCGCGATCCCAGCCCAGGCGCTCGTAGTAGACGTCGCGCATCTGCTCCCAGACCGGCATGGCGTCCAGGCCCTGGGCCGGGCCGTCGGCGGGCACACCACCGTAGCGCGGCGAAGGGTACTCCAGCTCGGGGCCGATGCCGCAGCGCAGGTTGAAGGCGCGCAGCAGGCTGCCGATGCGGCGGCCGCAGGTGCGCAGCTCCTCCAGATCCATGTCCCAGCCAGTGATGGCGTTGATCACCCCCAACGTCGTCCGCAGGCCAACGGAGTTGGTGAAGGTGCACACGCCCAGTGAGTCCTCGACGTAACGCCGGCCGTAGATCTTGGCCGCCGACTCGGGCATCTCCAGCGGGTCGTAGACGTCGATGCGCTCCGGCACTTCCAGCTCGCCGGCGTCCACCGCCATGCCGACTTCAAACGTGGCGTTGGAGCTGACGCAGGTGTCGAACAGCTCCTCGCGCTTGAAACGGTGGTCGTGGCCGCGCGGCGTGGCCCCCTTGAGGGTGAACACACCCGCCTGATAGGCCTCGCCGCCAAGCGTCTCGGCCGCCTTCTTGACGCCCTCGGCCAGCAGGTCGCCGAAGCCCTCGCGGCGAGCGAGCATCCACAGCACCCGGGCCGCGCCCTCGGCGTCGCCCCACGCCAGGTGGAAGCCCAACTGTTCCTTCGGCAGCCAGCCCTTGTCGCAGCCTTCCATGACCCAGCCACACAGCCAGCCGAACTCATTCACGTCCACGCCGGCCTTGTCGACCTGGGTGTTGAGCCAGGACACGGCCACCGGGTCGGTCACGCCCAGGGTGGCACCGCAGCCGGCCCAGCCTTCGTACTCGGGCTCGTCGGCCAGCTCGCCTTGATGGGGCCCGCTGGGCAGCACGTGCATCATGCAGTGGTGCATGCCGCACGCCGAGCACTGGTGGCCGCGGTGCGGAAAGCCGTCACGGATGGCCTGCGGGGTGAACTGCTCCAGCACCTCCGGCTGGGACGAGTAGTAGACGTTGGTGGTGTAGTTCTTCTGGGGCAGCATGCCGGTCACGGCGCCGCCGCTGAAGCCGCCCAGGGTGCCGTGCTTGTACAGCCCGCTGCCCCAGGCGCCGGCCTTGATGCCGTCCGACAGCGCGTCGGACGCGGCCCACACTCCGGCCGGGTCGGCCACCGCCAGCGGCTTGGTGCCGCGCACGACGGCGATGGCCTTGACCTTCTTCTTGCCCAGCACGGCACCCACGCCGTTCTTGGAGGCCACATGACCGTAGTCGCCCTCGATCGCGGCGAACTTGACCAGGTGCTCGCCGGCCACGCCGATGCCGTAGACGCTCATCTGATGGCCCGCGCGGCCGTGGCGGGCCATCAGCTCGTCCTGCAGCTGCCAGGTGTCCAGGCCCAGCAGATCGGTGGCCGGCAGCAGCTCGACGTGGTCGTCCTCGACGTACAGATAGACCCACTCACTAGCCTGGCCCTGGAAGACGATGCCGTCCCAACCCGAGAACTTGAGGCAGTGGCCGAAGAAGCCGTTGGCTTGGGTGGAGGTGGCGCCGTTGGTCAGCGTGCCGCGGGTGACCACGCTCATGTTGGCAGTGCCCCAGCTCAGGCTCCCCGCCATGGGGCCGGTGATCAGGCTGATGCGGTTCTCTGGGTGCTCCCAGGTGACGCTGACCGGCACTTCGTCGTACAGCATGCGGGCGCCGAAGCCCGTCCCGCCCAGGTACTTGCGGGCGTGTCCCTCGTCGAACGGCTGCGCCCATGCCCGGCGGGCGCTCAGATCGACCCGCAGCAGCTTGCCGGCGTAGCCGAACGGGGGTCTTGGGTTTAGGGTCTGGGGGCTGGGGGAAAGCAGGCCGGGCATGACTACACCCTAAACCTTAAACCCCAGACCCGAGACCCAACAGGGTCTGGGGCAGCAGGCTTGAGACAGTGCCGGCGGCCAGGAAGGCTTTCTTCACCTCGAACGGGCGCTCGACCAGGAGCTGTTTCCAGGGGCCGAGCGGCTTCCGCGACTGGACCAGGCCCTTGAGCATGCCCATGTCGTTCTCGCCGGCCAGCTGCCGGGCGGGCCCAACGATGACCGCCCCGGTCAGGCGGTCGCCGGCCCACACGTAGCGGCGGTAGTGGCCGCCGGCGGCGAAGCCTTCGCTGGCGCCGGCTCCGGCCCAGTCGCCGAAGCTGGCCGCCTGCAGGCCAGCAGCCTCGATAACGTTCATGAGCATGCCGCCGGGGTAGAACAGCGGCCGGCCGGCCATGGCCGCCCCGACGATACGGCCCTGCTCCATGGCCGCCGTCTCGATGGCCATCACCGCCCGCTGGCCGGTTACCAGGTCGGTGATCTCGGCCACGTCGCCGGCGGCGTAGATGGCGGAATCCGAGGTCCGCAGCCGCTCGTCCACCAGCAGTCCCTGGCCTACGTCCAGGCCGCTGTCGCGCAGCCAATCCAGGTTGGGCTTGATGCCCGTGGCCACGATGACCACGTCGGCCTCGACGCCGGAGTCGGGAGTCGGGAGTCGGGAGTCGGGTGCCTCACCAAGCACCAGCCGTTTCTTGCCGCCCGCGTCCTCGACACGCTCCAGCGCAGCGCCGGTGTGAATGCGGACGCCGTGATCGCTCAGCCAGGCCTCCAGCAGCTCGGCGGCGCCGGCGTTGAGCATGCGCGGCAGGACGTGCGGCTCGCGCTCGATGAGGGTCAGCCGGCAGCCAGCGTGGAGCAGCGGATTGACGATGGTGAAGGCGATGAAGCCCGCGCCTACGATGGCCACCTCGGCGCCCGGGCGGATGGCGCCGCGCAGCGCCTCGGTGTCGGCCAGCGTCCAGTGGTCGTACACGCCCGGTCCGTCGATGCCCGGCACCGGCGGCCGCACCGACGACGAGCCGGTAGCGATCAGCAGGTCGTCGTACTCGACACCGGCGCTGCCGTCCAGCAGCAGCCGTTTGGCGGATCGGTCCAAACCCACGACCTGCCGGCCCAGCTCCAGCTTCACCCCCAGCCCCGCCAGGCGCTCTGGTGAAATGGTGTACACGTTGGCCTGCTCGATCTCGGAGCTCAGGTAGTAGGGCAGCACCATCCGGGCGTAGGGCACCTCGGCCGAGACCAGCGTCACATCAGCCGCCGGGTCGATCGACAGCAGGGTGGTGATGGCATTGAACCCGGCGGTGCCAGCGCCCACGACGACGTGCCTCATGCGGCGCCCACCGAGGCCAGATCGCGCTGGGCGCGCTCGGCGGCGAACGCTCCCAGCCAGTCCTGGGTCTCGCCCTCCAGCCACTCGATGGCCTGCACCGGGCAGGCCCGCGCGCAGGCCGGGTCGCCGCCGCAGAGGTTGCACTTGAACGCCTTGTGGGCGTCGAGATCCAGGAACATCGTGCCGTAGGGGCAGGCGATAGTGCACAGCTTGCAGCCGGTGCAGCGCTCCCAGGACACCACCTTGGCGCCGGTCGGGGCGATGCTGATGGCGTCGACCGGGCAGGCCGTCATACACCAGGCTTCGGCGCACTGGAAGCAGGTGTAGGGCGCGTAGCTGGTGTGCGCCTCCAGCGGCGCAACGCGAATGACCGACTTGGCCGGCTGGAAGCTGCCGCCGGTCTGCATCTGCGAGCAGGCCAGCTCGCAGCGCAAGCAGCCGGTGCAGCGCTCCGGGGTGATGTGCAGGACCTTGGTCACGAAGAAGATGTTAGGCCATCGGCGTCAGTTTTACGGTCTGTAGCTGAAGTCAAAGGCGTTCAGCAGGTTGTTCGCTTTCGCGTCGCGCTCGCCCGGCGGCTGGAGATCCCAACGCCACTCGATGAAGCGCAGGATCGAGGTCGTATCATAGACCGTCTTGTCGACGAAGCCTCTCTTAGCGTAAGGCGAGACGATCATCGCCGGCACCCGTCTGCCTGGTCCCCAACGGTCGCCTTTGGGCGGCGCCA
>DATGVV010000109.1:0-1622 GCA_035299885.1 Chloroflexota bacterium
ACGCCGTCAGCACCACCCAGATCACCATCAGCAGGAAAAAGGCCACCAGCCCGATGTGCGCGTCGATGATGATGCGCGGCGTGATGGCGCGCGTCACCCTGGTGACCGGCGAGGTTAGCGTCTTGAACAGCTTGTAGACCAGATTCTGGTCGCGCTTCGATCCAGCGATCGCCCAGAGCACGCCCTGGCCGAGGAAAGCCACGCCCGCGATCTCGGTCAGCGCCTTCAGAATTACGATAATCTCGTACATAGGATCGATCGATGGACCATTGGCGATATTACATTCACGGCCGCCTGCTCGAGCTGTTCGGCTTCAAGCATCAGGCCATTGCCGCGTACACGGCGGCGATGCAGGCCGCGCCCGGCTTCGTGAGACCCACGAACCGCATCGCCTACCTGCTTGCGTCGCAGGAGCGTTTCGCCGAGGCCGAACCCTACTTCCATGCGGTATTGCGCGCGGACCCCGGCAACGCGGTGGCCCACTTCAACCTCGGCTATACGTTCGACAAGCGCGGACTGCACGAAAAGGCGGTCCACGAATTCCGCGAGGCCACGCGCCTGGGTCCCAAGATCGACCGCGCCTGGTATGGCCTGGGCCTCGCCCATGCCCAGCTCGGGCAGCACCAGAAAGCCGCTGAGGCACTGGAGCAAGCGGCGACGCTTCAACCCATGAACCAACACGCCTGGTACCAGCTGGGCATGGCGCTTCACACTACGGGCAATACCGACCGATTCGAGCAGGTCGTCATGCACCTGCTGCGCTTCGACCCGAAAATGACGCGCCGGCTGATCGTTGATACCGGGCGCAGCGACCTCGCCCACCTGGTGCAGCACCTCGTGGTCTAGCCGAAAATCACCTGTACGACTTTGAATTTCCCGCTCGCGTCCTTCTGGAAAATGAGAATAGTCTCGTCATCGATCAGGCTCTGATTGTCCGGATCGAAGGTCTTCTTCTTGTAGGTCCAGCGCAGGGTGTTCGGTTTGGCGTCGACGGACTCGGGCTTGCCGACCTTGGCGACGACCTCCTCCTCGGTCTTGTCCGTCACGTAACCGATGAACAGGCCTCTCGCCGTCCCGCCGACCTGGCCGGAGCAACCGGTCAGGGCCAGCAGGATGCCGCAAGCCGCGGCAACCATGAATGCTTTCATCCCCAGTCTCCCGGCACAGAAAAACAGATTCTACAAAAACAAGGCCCGCCGAAGCGGGCCTTGTCTGAACCAGCGGCCCAAGGCTATCTGGCTTCGCTGACCACGGTATCGCCCACCAGGTTCGGATAGCGGACATGCTCGACCAGTTCCTGCACGTCCTTCGAGGGCGCGGGAGTCAGCCAGCTCACGATGAAGATCGTGATCATCGATACCGGCAAGCCGAACATGCCAGCCGACACCGGGCTCAAGCCAAACCAGAGCGGCATATTGATGCCGAAGAACGGGTAGCGGGTAACCATGTAGTACCCGCAAATCCCAAGCCCCGCGGCCATGCCGATGATCGCTCCCCACTTGCTGGCGCGCTTCCAGAATATGCCCATCACCAAACACGGGAAGAACGAGGATGCCCCCAGCGAGAACGCGGCCCCCACCAGGAACAGGATGTCTCCCGGCTTGAGCGACGTCACGTAGGCC
>DATGVV010000110.1:0-2784 GCA_035299885.1 Chloroflexota bacterium
ACGCCGTCAGCACCACCCAGATCACCATCAGCAGGAAAAAGGCCACCAGCCCGATGTGCGCGTCGATGATGATGCGCGGCGTGATGGCGCGCGTCACCCTGGTGACCGGCGAGGTTAGCGTCTTGAACAGCTTGTAGACCAAATTCTGGTCGCGCTTGGATCCAGCGATCGCCCAGAGCACGCCCTGGCCGAGGAAAGCCACGCCCGCGATCTCGGTCAACGCCTTCAGAATTACGATAATCTCGTACATAGGATCGATCGATGGACCATTGGCGATATTACATTCACGGCCGCCTGCTCGAGCTGTTCGGCTTCAAGCAGCAGGCTATTGCCGCGTACACGGCGGCGATGCAGGCCACGCCCGGCTTCGTGAGACCCACAAACCGCATCGCCTACCTGCTTGCGTCGCAGGAGCGCTTCGCCGAGGCCGAACCCTACTTCCATGCGGTATTGCGCGCGGACCCCGGCAACGCGGTGGCCCACTTCAATCTCGGTTTCACGCTCGACAAGCGCGGGCAATACGAGCGTGCGGTCCACGAGTTCCGCGAAGCCACCCGGCTCAATCCCAAGATCGACCGCGCCTGGTACGGCCTAGGCCTCGCCCACGCCCGGCTCGGGCGGCACCGCGAAGCCGCGGCGGCGCTGGAACAAGCGGCGACGCTTCAACCCATGAACCATCATGCCTGGTACCAGCTGGGCATGGCGCTTCACACTACGGGCAATACGGACCGATTCGAGCAGGTAGTCATGCACCTGCTGCGCTTCGACCCGAAAATGACGCGCCGGCTGATCGTTGATACCGGGCGCAGCGACCTAGCGCACCTGGTGCAGCACCTCGTGGTCTGAGAAGCGCGGCCGCCAGCGGCGCGATCAGCCGAAAATCACCTGGACGACCTTGAACTTCCCGCTGGTATCCTTCTGGAAGATCAGGATGGTTTCGTCATCGACCAGGCTCTGATTGTCCGGATCGAAGGTCTTCTTCTTGTAGGTCCAGCGCAGCGTGTTCGGTTTGGTGTCGACGGATTCGGGCTTGCCGACCTTGGCGATGACCTCCTCTTCGGTCTTGTCCGTCACGTAACCGATGAACAGGCCTCTCGCCGTTCCGCCGACCTGGCCGGAGCAACCGCTCAGGGCCAGCAGGATGCCGCAAGCCGCAGCAACCAGCAGTGCTTTCATCTCCTGTCTCCCTGCAGAGAAAAACTGATTCTACAAAAACAAGGCCCGCCGAAGCGGGCCTTGTCCGAATCAGCGGCGCGAGGTTATCTCCCTTCGCTGACCACGGTATCGCCAATCAAGTTCGGGTAGCGCACGTGCTCGACCAGCTCCTGCACCTCCTTCGACGGTTCGGGGGTCAGCCAGCTCACGATGTAGATCGTGATCATCGATACCGGCAGCCCGAACATGCCCGCCGATACCGGGCTCAAGCCGAACCAAAGGGGCATATTGATGCCGAAGAACGGGTAGCGCGTAACCATGTAGTACACGCAGATCCCAAGCCCCGCGGCCATGCCGACGATCGCTCCCCACTTGCTGGCGCGCTTCCAGAATATGCCCATCACCAAACACGGGAAGAACGAGGATGCCCCCAGCGAGAACGCGGCCCCCACCAGGAACAGGATGTCCCCCGGCTTGAGCGAAGTCACGTAGGCCGCCGTGATCGCGGCGCAGACCAGCAAAAACTTGGAGAGGAACACGCGCCTCCCGGTGGTCGCAGCCGGGTTGATCAGCTTGTAGTAGAAGTCGTGCGCCATGGCGTTGGCAATAGTGAGCAGCAACCCGTCCGCGGTAGACAGCGCCGCAGCAAGGCCACCGGCCGCAACCAGGCCAGACACCACGTACGGCAGCCCCGCGATCTCCGGGGTCGCCAGCACGATCAGGTCGGTGCCGATCACGATCTCGGCGAGCTGCACGATGCCGTCCTTGTTGATGTCGACGATGCTGAGCAGCGACGGATCCACCTTTGCCCATGCCGAGGCCCAGGCTGGGAGCGTAGCGAACGAACTGCCCACCAGGTGGGTGTACATGTCGTACTTCGCCAGCACCGCGAGGCAAGGCGCCGTGAAGTACAGCAGGAAGATGCACACCAGCGACCAGAACACCGAAGTGCGCGCCTCCTGCACGCTTGGCGTGGTGTAGTAGCGCATCAGGATGTGGGGCAATGCGGCCGTCCCAAACATCATGCAGAACACGATGCCGATGAAGTTGAGGCGCGCGGTGTTCCGCGCCGCTTCATCCTTTCCGGGGAACGCCTCTGCATGCGGCCGTGGCGGCGCCGCTCTGGCAGCAAGGCCCGTCTCCCGGGTCCACTGAACCTTGGCGGCGTTCACGTTCGCGGGATAGGCCGCGACGGCTCTTTCGGCCTCCGCGATCTTCTCTGCAGGCGCCCTCGCCGCCTTCAGGTCAGCGAGATTTTTCTCGACCGCGGCCTTACCGTCGGCATACGCCTTGTCTGGCGAGGCGAGCGCAGCTTTGCCTGCGGCCGCACGGTCGGCGAAGATTTTTCGCACTTCAATCTCTTTCGGGTCGGCGGTGATCTTCTTCTCCACGTCGCCGAGCTTCTGCAGAGTATAGCCATAGGCAAACTGCGGAACCGGTATACCGGTATGTTTCACGCCCAGCCATACGACGGGCGTCAGATAGGCGATGATGAGGACGATGTACTGGGCCACCTGGGTCCAGGTCACCGCCCGCATGCCGCCCAGCATCGCGCAGACCAGGATGCCGGCGAGGCCGACGAACACGCCGACGCCGAACTCGAGGCCGGTCATCCGGCTCACGATCAGG
>DATGVV010000111.1:0-2869 GCA_035299885.1 Chloroflexota bacterium
CCGCCACGGACCGGAGCAGGCCCATGACCATCTGATCTGTGACGTTGAAACCGCTGATATCGCCCCCGCCGGACTGGTCTGTCAGGCTGAGCGCCACGACGCCATCGAGCGACGACACGAAGTTGGCGAGGACGTGCGGGCGCCCCTGGCGTTCGGGCATCCGCAGCGGTCCGTACAGCTGGCCGAGCTCAGCTGGCAGGGGCAGCTGGGCGCCGGTGGTGGTGTCGAACAAGGACTCCAACGGCGCAAGCTCGGTCATCAGTCGCCTACCGTCGGAGCGAGTGCCTAGTGGCGCTCAGCCGGCTAGTGGCCGCAGCCGCACGAGCCGCCGCAGCAGCCTCCACCGCCGAAGCCCGGCATCGAGGCTGAACCGCCGCTTTCTGTCCCGCCCGCGGCTTCGATGCCGCCGATCCGGGCGAACGTGGTGATGGTGCGGTTCACGTGCTTCGCGCCGCCACAGCTGCTGCACTCCATCGGCTCGTTGGCCGCCGACATGCTGCGCAGCGCCTCGAACTTGGTGTGGCAGTCGCTGCAGTAGTACTCGTAGACTGGCATGGCATGAATGATATAGCCGATCGGGCGCTCAACCAGGCGCAGGTGGCTGGCGCCAGCTATGTGGACGTGCGCACGATCAGCCAGCGATCCGAGGTCATCTCCGTCAAAAATGGCAAGGTTGAGGCCTTCGCCCGGGCCAGCAGCGAGGGCTTCGGCGTGCGGGTCATCGCCGGCGGCGCCTGGGGCTTCGCCGCCAGCAACCAGCTCACGGCGGCCGAGGCCGATCGCATCGCCAAGCTGGCGGTCAACATCGCCAAAGCGAGTGCCCTGGCCAAGAAACAGGACGTGCGGCTCTCGACTATCCAGCCTGTGCAGGCCAGGTATGCCACGCCCGTCCAGACAGACCCGCTCGAGCAGGTTAGCGTCGAGCAGAAGCTGGAGCTGCTGCTCGCCTGCGACGCCGCCATGCGGCGCGTCAAGGGGCTCACCATTGCCGAATCCAGCCTGGAGGCCGCGGTTGAGGACAAGTTGTTTGCCAGCAGCGAGGGCAGCCGCATCGAGCAGCGCATCGTCACCTGCGGTGCCGGCATCGAGGCCACGGCTGTCACGCCCGATGAGGTCCAAACGCGCTCCTATCCGAACAGCTTTGGCCGCCAGGCCGGCACCGCGGGTTGGGAGTTCATCCAGAGCCTTCAGCTGGTCGATAACGCCGAGCGCGTCGCGTCTGAGGCCGTCGAGCTGCTGACGGCGAAGCAGTGTCCCTCGACGACCACGACGCTGATCCTGGATGGTCCCCAACTGGCGCTGCAGATCCACGAATCGTGCGGGCACCCGATCGAGCTGGACCGCGTGTTCGGCATGGAGGCGGCCTACGCCGGCACCAGCTTCCTGACGACCGAAAAGCTGGGCCGCTTCCGGTATGGATCGGAGCTGGTCAACATCTTCGCCGACGCGACCGTCCCGGCTGGCCTGGGTACCTTCGGCCACGACGACGAAGGCGTCCCCGCCCAGCGCACGCCCATCGTTCAAAACGGCCTGTTTGTCGGCTACATGACCTCGCGCGAGACGGCTCCGCTCATCGAGCAGGCCAGCAGCGGCACCATGCGGGCCGACGGCTGGAACCGCATCCCGCTCATCCGCATGACCAACGTCAACCTCGAGCCCGGCGATTGGACCCTCGACGACCTCATCGCGGCTACGGACGACGGCATCATGATGGGCGTCAATAAGAGCTGGAGCATCGACGACAAGCGCCTGAACTTCCAATTCGGCACGGAGCTGGCCTGGGAGATCCGCAATGGGAAGCGCGGCGCGCTGCTCAAGAATGCCACCTACACCGGGATCACGCCCCAGTTCTGGGGCAGCTGCGACGCCATCTGCAACCGCGACCACTGGCAGCTGTGGGGCACGACTAACTGCGGCAAGGGCCAGCCCAGCCAGACGATGTACGTCGGCCACGGCGTCGCCCCCGCGCGATTTCGCAACGTCCGCGTAGGCGTCGTCTGATGCCTGGCCCCTTGCTAGGCGAAAGACACGTCCGTAGCCTGCTCGAGGGCGCCCTGCATGCCTGCAAAGAGGCCGACCAGGCGGAGGTTGTGCTCAGCACGTCGGACGAGGCGCTGACGCGCTTCGCCAACAACACTATCCACCAGAACGTGTCCGAGCGCAATTCGTCGCTGCGGGTGCGCGTGGTCATGGGCAAGCGCATCGGCGTTGCCATGGCCAACTCACTGGAGGCGCAAGCCCTGCGCGAGGCCGCCAAGGCGGCTTGCACCATCGCCCGGTTCTCCGAGGAGAACGCCGACTTCCAGTCACTGCCCGCGCCTGCCGGCCGCGTCGCGCCCGTGAAGGAGGCCTTCGCCGAGACCACGGCGGCGACCACGCCGGAGCAGCGGGCCAAAGCCGTGCGGACCATCATTCGCCGCGCCGAGGCCAGCAAGCTGACGGCAGCCGGCGCCTATTCGACGGCTTGCGAAGAGCTGGCAGTGGCCAACAGCCTCGGCTCATTCGCCTACCAGCCGCTGACCTCCGCGGACGCCACCGTCGTCGTCATGGGCGAGACCAGCTCTGGCTACGGCGATCGCGCAGCCATCAACAGCGCCGGTCTGGATTTCGAGGACCTCGCCGACGAGGCCTGCGGCCGCGCGACGCGCAGCGCCAACCCACGTGACCTCGAACCCGGCGAGTACGAGGTGGTGCTGGAGCCGTACGCCGTTTCCGAGATGCTGGACTACCTGGGCTACGTCGGTTTCGGCGCGGTGGCGCTGCAGGACGGCCGCAGCTTCATGGCCGAGCGCCTAGGTCAGCGGGTGACCGGCGAGAGCATCGACATCTTCGACGACGGCGTGGACCTGCGCTGTTTTCCGCTGCCGTT
>DATGVV010000112.1:0-2366 GCA_035299885.1 Chloroflexota bacterium
CCGATCGGACACGCCCCGCGGCAGCACGAAGGTGCGCAGCGCCGACGTGAGTGCCACGCCGACAAGCGCCAAACCGGCCAGGAACACCAGCACCCGGACGGCGATCACGGTTGAGCTGTCATTCTGAGGAGCCGCAAGGTCCTGAGCGAAGCGAAGGAAGAATCGGTACCAAACCGACGAGGAACCGATCCTTCGCTGCGCTCAGCAACTGTCTCAAATGTCAAGCCTGAATGAATCGTGGTTGCCACGGAGTGTTAGTCCGGGCCATCGCGTTAAGAATGCTCAAGAGCTTGCGCATGCACGCGGTGAGCGCCAGTTTGGGTGGTTTACCGGCGAGTCGGAGCCTGGCGTAGAAGCCTTGAAGCACATGATTGCGGCGAACGGCCACCACCGTGGCCATGAACAGTGTGGCCCGAACGGCCGCTCGACCGCCCCAGATCACGCGCCGGCCCCGGAATTGTCCACTGTCCTGGTTGAAGGGCGCGACACCGACCAGCGCAGCGAGCTGTTGTCGCGTCAGCGTGCCAAGCTCGGGCACGCTGGCCAGCAGCGTCATGGACAGGACGGGCCCGACGCCCGGCACCGATTGCAGCAGCCGATCCTTGGCGCGCCACATGGGACTGGACCGGATCGTGTCCTCGATGTCCTGGTTCAGCTCAGCCAGGCAGCGCTCCAGCCAGTCGATATTGGCCTGGATATTGGCGCAAATCCGCGGTGGTGCAGCACCCAGGCGATTCTTCTCGGCGGTCAACATGCCCACCAGCTGCCGACGGCGCGTCACCAATGCTTGCAGTTCCTGGGTAGCGGCATCAACCAGCGGCCGCACCTGGGGTTGCACGCGCTGGGCGTACTCGGCCAGCACCGCCGCATCAAGGCGATCCGTCTTGGCCAGGCGCTTCAAGGCCCGAGCAAAGTCCCGCACCTCGCGTGGGTTACAGACCACCACGGGCAACCCAGCCGCGGCCGCGGCCGCCACCACGGGCAGTTCCCAGCCACCGGTCGCCTCCACCACCACCAGGCTCACCGCTTCCTTCCCCAGGCGCTCCACGACAGCCGCAATACCCGGGTCATCGTTCGTCACTTCCCAGTTCTCGCCACCCGGCGCGAGGCCCACTTGCAGATGCTGTTTCGAGACGTCAATCCCGGCAAAGGTACTCAGTGTCACTCCTCCTTGATGCCAAATTTGTCGTTGCTGGATGCGTCCTTCCTGGCCCAGCCTCGCCATGATGCGGGATTCCCTCCCGGGCAACTGTTCGGGCTCTCAGAAGAACAAGGCGTGACGACCACGCTGAGCGACGGTCTCGAGGACCTCAGGATGAACGGTCTGTTCACGCCTTGGTGGTTGACGATAGATATTCGCCTTCCGCTACGGAAGATACGAGGATGACAGCGGAAGCCGCATCAGCGTGCTGGTGGCTTTGGCCATAAGGCGACCTTCCGCATCGGTTACGTCGCATTCGGTGTAGCCGATGGTCCGGCCGGCGCGCACGACTGTACCGGTGGCTTTGAGCAACCCCTCGCGCACGGGACGCAGGTAGTTGATCTTCAACTCGATGGTGGTGAAGCTGGCGTCGGCATCGAGGGTGCTGGCGTAGGCCATCCCCATAGCCGCATCGGCGATGTCACAGGTTACGCCGCCATGAAGGGTGCCCTGCGGGTTCCAGTGGCGAGGCTTGGCCTTGAACTCGATGACCGACCGGCCTTCCTCGATCTCAACCAGCTTGAAGCCGATCAGCTTGGCAACGGGCGGCGGGTCGGCCTCGCCCGTGACGACGCGCCGCAGCCATTCCATTTTGCTCACCCGATCCATCATACGGCTGCCCACATGTGCAGTAGTATGATTCTGGAATGGACGACCCGCTGGAGGCATTTCATCCGGCTGTAGCCGCCTGGTTTCGGCAGCAGTTCGCGGGGGCGAGCCCGCCGCAGCGGCTGGGCTGGCCGTCCATCGCCGCCGGCAAGCACACGCTGATCCTGGCGCCCACCGGCTCGGGCAAGACCCTGGCGGCGTTCCTGTGGTGCCTCGATCAGCTGTACCGCGAGCCGGGCGAGGGCGTGCAGGTGCTGTACGTCTCGCCGTTGAAAGCGCTGAACTACGACATCGAGAAGAACCTCGATCAGCCGTTGGCGGGCATCGCCGCCAAAGCCGCCGAGCTTGGTCTGGAGCTGCCGGAGATCCGCAAGGCGGTGCGCACCGGCGACACCGCGACGTCGGACCGGACGAGCATGCTGCGCCGGCCGCCCCACGTGCTCATCACGACCCCGGAATCCCTGTACCTGCTGCTTACTTCTCAACGGCCACGCCAGATGCTCAAGGGCGTGCGCTACCTCATCCTGGACGAGATCCACGCGGTGGCTGGGACGAA
>DATGVV010000113.1:0-4284 GCA_035299885.1 Chloroflexota bacterium
GGCGGGTGCGGTAATACCGCAGCGTTTGCCGGCCACGGGTGCGGGAGGCGGCAATCCGACCTTCGGACTCGCGTTTGTGCTTGCTGTTGCCGGCCTGGTACTGGTGAGCCTGGCACTGATTGCGCACGCTAGGCGACCGCGATCGGCACGTCGAGCTCTTTCGGCTCGGGGCTCACCAGCCGCTCGATAGCAAGATCGAGGAGGGACGAAGCGCGCAAGTGCCAGCTGCCCTGGTGCTGCCAGACCAACGTCATGGCGCGGATGGCCAGCGTCGTGGCCTCATACAGGCCGACCCGTCCCAGGTCGAGCTGCAGCTCAGCCGCCTCGGCGTAGGTGTTGAGGAACGCGTTGCGTAGCACCTCGGTGGCCACGCCGTCGCGCCAGTCGTCGGGATTGGTGGGCGGCAGGTAGGCGCAGAAGTAGCCTAGGTCGAACCAGCGCTCGGCCTGGCAGAAGAGCTCGAAATCGATGAGCGAAAAGCGCCCGCGGCAGTGCAGGAACTGGTTCCACTTGTAGTCACCGTGGCTAGGAACCAGCGCCGCGTCGGCCGCGTCTTTGGCACGTAGCTCCAGCTGGCTCAGCAGCAGCCGCATCGTTTCGTACAGCTTTGGCGCGGTCAGCTCGAGCTCGCGGAGCCCATGCTCCAGACGCTGGATCTCGTGTCGGAGTGTGCGCGGCTGCCCATGTGGGATGTCGCTGGTGTGAATGAGGGCCAGGGACGAGCCGGCCACCTTCACCAACTCCCAGAAGAGCTTGCTGTTGCGCAGCGGCGACACAACGCGTCCGCTGACGGCCGACTGCAGCAGGAAACCCGCCTCCGGCACGTAGGCCAGTGGCTGGGCCACGCGCAGCTGTCCGGCGGCGCGCTCGGTCGACCACCACAGCCGATCCATGATCTCGTACACTTGCTCGCCCTCGTCGGCCGGTGAGGCTTTGCCATAGGCCGCTACCCGGCGCGGCGTGCGATAGGCGAAGATGGCGCCGATCTCCGGGTTGTAGCTGATGGTCTTGACCTGCAGCGGCGATGTGGATCGGCGGCCCAGCAGCTCGCCGACCCAATCTGGATCGATGCAGTGGTACAAGCCCGGCATCTGCGGATCGAACGGAAAATTCCACAGCACGGCGTTGAGCTCGGGCATGAGCATCAGGCCGCCGCGAGGGTGACGCGGCTGGTCGAAACGATCGTCGTAGTGCTGGCGCAGCTTACCCATGTAGCTGTCGTATTCCTGGCCGGAGAAGAAGCTCTTGAAGGTCACGCGCTGGTCGCCCGCGCGATAGACCGCCCAATAGCAGGTGGGCGCCTGCAGGCGGCTGGTCTCGAGCTTCGGCGGCTTCGCCAGCTCTCCGAAAAAGGGCTCCAGCGCAGGCCGCATCTTATCCGGATGGATGGCCTCGACCAAAGGCTGCAGCTTGATGTCCGCCATTGGCGGGTGGAAGTTCGCACCTTGCGTGCCAAGGCAGGCATCAAGAGCTACATGCCACGAGCTCGGGCGGGAGTGCCATTTGGCCTGCCGCGCTTGCAGAGCGCCGAGGGCAACGGTTACGGTGGCTGTATGCACCGGCCAAAGCTGTTTGCGATTGCGCTGGCCACCCTGGCCTGCGTGGCGCCAGGGCAGCTGAGCGCGAGCCAGGAGGCGGCCGCAAGTCCGGCGCAGCAGCCGGCAGCGGGCCTAGCCTCGTGGCGGCCGGCGGCCTTCCCACCAGGCCACATTGCGGTAGTCGTCATGGAGAATCGATCCGAAACGACGATCATCGGCAACGCAACGGCTCCGTACATCAACAGCTTGGCCAGCAGCTACACCTACCTGGACGGGTATTCGGCCGTGACGCATCCGAGCTTACCCAACTACCTGGCGCTCATCGGCGGGGACACGTTTGGGATCACCTCCGACTGCACGCGCTGTTATGTCGGAGCCCGGAGCTTGCCTGACCT
The DNA here is from genome assembly GCA_035299885.1 of Chloroflexota bacterium. Taxonomy (GTDB): domain Bacteria; phylum Chloroflexota; class JAJPGV01; order JAJPGV01; family JAJPGV01; genus DATGVV01. The sequence continues at coordinate 1,934 of DATGVV010000113.1, forward strand.
GCTCAGCGACGCCGGCATCAGCGGCAAGGCGTATATGGAAGACATGCCTCGGGCGTGCTTCAGCGGCAGCACCCGCACTTATGCCCAGAAGCACAATCCATTCGCCTATTTCGACAGTGTGAGGAACGATCCCGGACGATGCCAATCGGTGGTGCCGTACAGCGAGCTGGCCAGCGATCTGACCAGCGGGCAGCTGCCGTCTTTCGTGTGGATTACCCCCAACATATGCCACGACATGCACGATTGCGGCGTGGCCAGCGGCGACCGCTGGCTGGCCGATAACCTGCCAGCGCTGCTGAGCTCGCCGGCTTTCACGCAGCAGCCGTCGCTCCTGGCGCTGGTATGGGATGAAGACGACGGCAGCGCGGCCAACCTCGTGCCGCTGATTTTGGCCGGTCCGCAGGTCAAGCGCGGCTACGTGTCCCACGCGCCGGCGAACCACTACTCGCTGCTCCGGACGATCGAGCTGATGTGGGGTTTGCCGGCGTTAACAGCCAACGATGCTGCCGCTCAGCCCATCCTGGACGCCTTCGAGAGCCGAGCCAGCCCTGGCATAGGGCTTGCGTTCTCCCTGGTTAAGGGCCCCCCTGGCGGACCCATTTAAAGAAGGAGGAGGACTATGGCTGCCCTCATCGCACTGATCCTGATCCTGGCCATCTTTGGTGGCGGGGGTTTTGCGCTGCACGTGCTGTGGTACGTGCTTGTTGCCGCGGTGATACTGTGGCTAATCGGCTTCTTCGTCGGCGGCGCGGCTGCCAGCGGACGTCGCGGTTGGTACGGCTGGTAACAGCGGCAAAACCGAGCAGCCCCCGGCGGTGCCGGGGGCTGCTTTTATGTGGCGCCGTTCAGCTGTTGTAGCTCACCACGTCTGACGGTGGCGGCGCGGGCGCGCGGCGGCCGCGGCGCCGGCCATCGGTCCAGGCAGCACGCTGTTCGAAAGGCATTTCGGTGAGGGCTTTGACCTGGTGCTCCAACTGGTGGATGCGCCGTTGGTCTGCCATCCAGCGCAGCTCCAGTGTCCGAATATAGATGGCGGTCTGCGCAAAGGTCATGTTCTTGGCCGAGCACGGCCCGTCATCACCCATCAGCGATAGAGCGGTCTCCATCGCTAGCCCCTTGTCCACCTCCAGGTCATGCCCGCATTGGGAGCAGACCCAGTGGTCGCCGCTCCGTTTCATGCCTTTACTGTAGAACGGAAAGTGGCTTTCTAGCCAGCAACCACTTAGCGGCCGGCTGGGACCGGCCATTCGCGCCGAAGCAGCTCCTGGCGCAGAACGGTGCAAGCTTCTTCCACCTCGGGAGTCAGCTCTGGCTGCTGGTCGACGGCGCGACGAAGCTCCATCAGATAGATGACGAGCTCCCGCGTACTGAGCCCCAAGAGCCAGTCGATTCGGCTGTGTTGTCGTCTCATCTTGATCTTCCTTACGTTGAAACGCGCAATCGGTGTGCCACGTTGCGGGTTAATCGGCCGATCCGCCCGGCCGGCAAGCGCCGTTAGGCGGCGGCGGACCGCTGGGACCAACATCGGACGCGGGCACGAACGCGAGGCCGCCGGTGGCCGCCACGCGCACTTTTAGACGCGAGCCGGTTTGCGGCGTCACTACTTGGAAGAACTGCCAGCTGCCGACTGGTCCGAACTGCACCGCCCCCGCGTCGGAGCCGGACCACACGGCGGACGGCCGGAAGCTCTCGACCCAGAACGGCTTGAAGCCATTCGGCCCAGTCTGGTCGCCCAAATCGCACGGCGGCAGCACCAGACTGGGATTGATGGCGCTGTTGTCGGATGGCAGGCGCATGCCATCGGTGGGCACGCCGTTGCCGGGAACGCCGGCAAAGGCCACCGGCAGGGAAGGCGCATACCAGTCGTAAGCGCTGCTCTGCATGACCATGAAATGCGTGTGCGGGCCGCCGCTCCAGCCGGTGTTTCCGCTGTAGGCCAGCAGCTGGCCGGCATCAACGTGCTGGCCAGGCTGCACCCGGACGCCGTTGTGCATGAGGTGCATGTAGATGGCCGAGGTGCCGTCGCCGTGGTCGACCACGACGTAGTTGTTCTTGTCGGCGAAGGCGGGACCCTGACCATGCTCGGTGAACTCCTGGCGGATCCACTTGACGGTGCCGCCGCGCGATGCCGTCAGCGGCGTGCCGATGGGCATGCAGAAGTCCCAGGCATACTGGCCGTTGCCGGTGTGGCTGCCCTGGTTGTTGCCCTGACACATGGTGAAGGTGAAGCTTGCCGGGTACGGCAGCTTGTAGATGCGCGGGCCGCGCGGCACGTCGGGCGCCGATGCGGGAGCGCTCAGCACGGCGAGCGGCGAGGCCGCCGGCGCCGGCGCGGCGCTGGCAAAGAGAAG
>DATGVV010000114.1:0-14888 GCA_035299885.1 Chloroflexota bacterium
GGCCAAGCCGACCTGCGCCTGGCCGAAGCCATTGGCGATATGGTCGGCCAGGCCGTCGAGAACGCCCGCCTGCAGGAGAGCGAGCGCGACGCGCAGAGGACGCTCGAGGCGGAGCGCCGGCACCTGGCCTCGCTGGCCGCGGCCCTGGATCGCTCGCTGGCTGAGGCAGAGCTGCTGCGGGTCATCGCCGTGGCCGCCGCGGGCGTCGACAGCCTCGGAGCGCTGCTCGAGGTGACGCTGCGGCATCTCGGCGGCCCATTGGAGTGCGGCGGTGGCTCGATCCTGCTGACAGCCGGCGACCGTCTGCAGGTAGCGGCCAGCAGCGGCCAGGACAGCGGCCGCTCGACGGCACAACGCGCGCGACGCAGTGACCAGCCGTTGCAGCGCGTGCTCGATTTGGGCGAGCCGGTCATCGAGGGCGACCGCTTGATCGTCCCGCTGCGACGGCGGGATCAGGTGTTCGGGGTGTTTGAGCTGATCTCCAGCCGAGCCTTCGACATTCCGGCCCTCAACCTCGCGCGCAAGGTAGCGGACGAGATCGCGGGCTGGGTTTACATCCTGGCCCGGGCCTAAACGGCGGCCGGAGCTAGCTCCTTCCGTAGGGGCGCCGCCACCTCGTTGGCGAACAGCCGCATCGATTCCAGCACGCGCTCCTGCGGCATGCCCCCAAAATGCTGCACCGTCGCCACATGGGTGATGCCGAGCTCCTCGCTCAGGCGCCGGACGTGCTGGCGGCACTCCTCGGGGCTGCCGAAGATGCAGCGGCTCTCGGCCACGACTCGGTCGTAGTCGAGCGTCTTGAGGATCTCGCTGCCGCGCTCGCCGAACGCCTGCGTGGTCCAGTTGGACCAGTGCTTCGCGGCCAGCCGCGCCTCCTCATCGGTCTCGGCCACGTGGGTCGGGAACATGGCCAGCACCTCGTACCGGCTGGGATCGTGGCCGCCTTCCGCTAGCGCCTCGCGATAGGCGCCGATAAGGCGGCGGGAGATCTCGTACTCGGGCAGGACCCAAGGCAGCGTCATCAGATTCAAGCCCTGCTGACCGATCCAGCGGAAGTGGCTCTCCTCGCGATTGGCCGTCATCCACAGCGGTGGATGCGGCTGCTGCACCGGTGGCGGCATGACGTTCATCGGCTTGGGATAGCGGTAGTGGTCGCTCTCCCAGATGAATGGCCGCTCGGTCCAGGCGCCGCGCAGGATCGCCACTTCCTCCTCGACATAATCCTGGGCCGTGGGCCAGTCCGCGCCGTACACGTCGTACTCCAGGTGGGGCATGCCCCGGCCGACGCCAACGTCGATCCGCCCGCCGCTGATGTTGTCCAGCATGGCCATGTCCTCGGCAATGCGGATGGGATGGTGCAGCGGCAGGATGCTCACAGCGGTGCCAAAGCGGATGCGCTGGGTGACGGCGGCCAGCGCGGCAATCAGTACCTGAGGATTGGGCAGCATGCCGCCGAAATCGCGGAAGTGGTGCTCGGTGGCCCACAGCGTGTCATAGCCCAGCCGCTCGGCCGCGAGGGCTTGCTCCAGCCAGCTGGCGTACAGCCTTGGCGCCGGACCGTCGAGCTCGGGGAAATACGTGTTCAGCAGATAGTAGTCGAACTTCATTCGGCCAATAGGGTACGCTAGCCGCGCTATGGACAACGACGTTCGCGCCCGAATTGGCCTGATCATCCCCTCCGGCAATGTCCTGACCGAGCGCCAGTTCCGACTCTATGCGCCGCTCGACGTCCAAGCGCACGTGATGCGTCTGCGACTCACACGGCAGTACCACGTGCCGCCGTTGGAGGCGCTGCCGCGCATCCTCGAGGCCGCCCAGGTGCTGGCCGATGCCGAATGCGACGTGATCGTCTTCCACTGCACGGCCTCCTCCATGGAAGCGGGCGTCGAAGGCGACCGGCACATCGTGCAGGCCATCGCCCAGGCGACCGGCTGCCGCGCCACCTCGACCGCTTCCGCCGTGGGCGCCGCGCTGGCAGCGCTGGCCGTCCGCAAGGTCGTGCTGGTCAGCCCCTACCTGACCGAGACGCACCAGCACGAGATCGAGTTCCTGGCCCAGGCTGGCATCGACGTCATCGGTGGTCGGGCCATGAACTTCCCGTCGGGCCAGTACGCCTCCACCACACCAGAGCGCTGGCTGGAGATCGTGCACGCCGAGGCGAATCCGAGCGCCGGGGCTTACTTCCTGAGCTGCACCAACATCCAGAGCCTTGAAACCATCGAGCCGCTGGAGGCCGAGCTCGGCGAGCCAGTGCTCGCCAGTAACCAGGCTACGTTGTGGTACTGCCTGCGGCTGCTCGGCCACGCGGATGTTCTGCCTAAGCTCGGGCGGCTGTTCACCATCCGCTCGCTCGAGCCGGCTGGCGCGACAGCGTAGCTATGGCCGAGACCGTCGCCGCCGTCCGGGTGGCTCCGGAGCAGACCGAGGTTCGGCAGCTGCCGCTGCCAGACATTCCCATCGACGGCGGCCTGATGAAGGTCGAAGCCGCGGGGGTGTGCGGCAGCGACGTCGGGATCTATCGGCGCGACGAAGGCGCCGCCATCCTGGGGCACGAGAACGTGGGCATCATCGCCAAGATCGGCCGCGTGGCGGCCGAGCGCTGGGGCGTAAAAGAGGGCGATCGCGTGGCCATCGAAGAATACTTGCCGTGCGGGCACTGCAACTGGTGCCACCAGGGCGAGTACCGCCACTGCGAGGCCACCGATAACCACGCCAACCCCAACGCGCTGCGCTACGGCTCCACGCCAATCAGCGTCGAACCCGGCCTGTGGGGCGGCTACAGCCAGTACCTGTACTTGCCGCCACGCACGGTCATCCACGGTGTGCCCGAAAATGCCCCACCCGATCAGCTGGCGCTGGCCCTGCCGCTGGGCAACGGCGTTCAGTGGGCCTGCGTGGAAGGTGGCGCGGCGCCGGGTCGCGCCATCCTGATCATGGGCCCTGGTCAACAGGGCCTGGGCTGTGTTATCGCCGCCAAGGCGGCAGGCGCAAGCCCGGTCATCATCAGCGGGCTGTCGCGAGACGAGCACCGGCTGGATGTCGCCCGCAAGCTCGGCGCCGACGCGGTGATCGACGTGGAGCGCGAGGAGCTCCGCGCACGTGTGGCCGACGTCACCGGCGGCGATGGCGTCGATGCCGTGGTTGACACCACCTCATCTGGCTCGGCCCAGCTCATCGACGACGCCTTGGCGGTGCTGAAGCGCAAGGCCGGCATCCTGGTGTGGCAGGGCTCGCCGGCCAAGGTCGAGGGCTTCCCGCTGGGCGTGCTCACCCGCAAGTACGCCACGCTCAAGAGCTGCCGCGGCCACAGCTACAACTCGGTTGAGCTGGCGCTGCGCTGCATTGGCTCCGGCAAGTTCCCGCTAGAGCTGATGTGCACCCACCGCTTCGGCCTGCAGGACGTCCACACCGCCATCAGCTCGGTTGGCGGGAAAGGCGTCCCCGGCGTGATCCACGCCACCGTCGACCCCTGGCTCTAACTCCCTCTCCCGTCGCAACGGGAGAGGGCTGGGGTGAGGGAATCCGAGCGGGCGTGTAAGATGCGCGCCATGAGATGGCTGACGCCTGTCGGGCCTTTGATGATGCTGCTCGCTGCCTGCGGCGGCGCTCCAAGCAGCCCTTCGGCCGCGCCCAGCGCACCCGCCAGCGTCTCAGCCAGCGCTAAGCCGGCCGCCAGCAGCTCGGCCGCCGGCAAGCCGGTCGCCAGTGAGGTGCTCAACCCCAAGCCTGCCGCCGGCGGGACCAAGATCACCATCTGCATCCCGGCGCGCTCCAACTCCAGCCTGCCGGCGTTCGCCGCCGTCGACAGCGGCTTGCTGAGTCAGGCCAACATCGACGCCACCATGCCCTATTTCGCCGGCGGCGCGGTGGACGTCGCGCTGGCCGCCGGCCAGTGTGACTTTGTGTTCGGCGCTGGCGGCGTGGGGCCGCTGCTGCAGGGCGTGGACGTGGTTATCGTGGCGGTCACACAGACCAAGTCGCCGCTGGAGATGTGGGGCAAGCCGCCAGTCAAGACCATCGCTGATCTCAAAGGCCAGTCCATCGGCACCACCGGGGCCGGCTCGCTGAGCTGGCGGCTGGGCCGCTACTACCTGCGCTCCAACGGCCTCGATCCCGATAAGGACGTGTCGGTGTTGAACACCGGCGACAACGTCGCCACGCTGGCGGCCACGGTCTCAGGCCGGGTGCAAGGCGCCGTGTTGGCATTCCCCTACACCGCGCAGGGCGAGAAGCAGGGTCTGGTGCCGATCTACAAGCCTCCGGCCGACTTCCAATTTGTGGCCCAGGGCGTAGTCACCACCAAGCGCTATGAGACCGCTCACCGTGAAATCGTGAAGTCGGTGGTCAGGGGCGTCACCAGAACCATGGCGCGCTTGAAATCTGACGAGCCGTTCTATGCTCAGGAGCTCAAGAGGTACACCGGGCTGGACGTTGACGAGGCCACCTTTCAGCAGTACTGGCAGGTCGACAGCCAAACCTACACCATCCCGCCGAGGGGTAGCCACAAAGGCGCGGTAACGGCCCTGTCGCTCTACGCCGACGACGCCAATATCAAGAGCGAGAGCCTCGATGTCATCGCGGACCGCTGGATAGACACGTCCATCGTGGACGAGCTGTTCCCAGAGAAGTAAGCCGGCAATGAGTATCACCAGCCTGCCGTTCGGCCGCACCGGGCACTCCAGCACACGGATTATCTTCGGCGCGGCCTCGCTGGCCCGCGTCAGCCAGGAGGAAGCCGATCGCACGTTAGACGTGCTGCTGGAGCACGGCATCAATCACATCGATGTGGCAGCCGGCTACGGCGACGCCGAGCTGCGCGTCGCGCCCTGGCTCGAGCGCCACCGGCGGGACTTCTTCGTGGCCACTAAGACCCAGCAGCGGAAGGCGCCTGAGGCGCGCGAAGAGCTGCAGCGCTCGCTCGATCGGCTGGGCGTCGATCACGTTGACCTGTGGCAGCTCCACAACCTGTCCGATCCCATCCAGTGGGATACGGCCCTGAGCCCGGGCGGCGCCATCGAGGCTGCCGTTGAGGCGCGTGAGCAAGGCTTGGTGGGGGCCATTGGCGTCACCGGACATGGCATCCAAGTGGCGGCCATGCACCGCCGCAGCCTCCAGCGCTTCGATTTTGACTCGGTGCTGCTGCCCTACAATTACATCACTCTTCGAAGCGCCTACTACGCCGAAAATTTCGAGGCTCTGCTGGCTGCCTGCCGGGAGCGTCAGACCGCCGTCCAGACCATCAAATCCATCGCCTACCGCCCCTGGATGGGCCGCGATCGGACCACTTCCACCTGGTACGAGCCCCTGAGCGATCCGCGAGACATTGAGCTTGCGGTGCACTGGGCGCTGGCCCGGCGAGGCATCTTCGTGATCTCCGTTGGAGACGTCCACCTCCTGCCGCACGTCCTGGCCGCGGCCGAGCGCTTCGAGCAGGAGCCATCAGCCACGGACATGGAGGCCATGAGTGGCCGCCTGGAGATGGAACCGCTGTTCGTGTGAAGCGCTAGGCTACGAAGCGGAAGTGCACGTACTGGTAGAACAGCACGCTCATCATCAGCAGGCCTAGGGCGCAGATGGCCTGGTGCAGCCAGCGCCAGCGGCCGCCGATCTGGGCCAGCATCAGAAAGCCTGGGAACAGCACCAGCACATAGCGCGACACGCTCATCAGCGGCCACGCGTCCTCAACTCGCGTCAGCATGATTCCGATGTTGGCCGCGTTGTACAGGGTGTAAGGCAGCGGGAGGCGCTTCAGTCCCAGGAGCGTCAGACCGCACATCAGCAGCAGCGAGCTCAGATTCAACGCTTCCACAACGTCAATCCGTGCGCGAGCGAAGCTCGTAGCCAAAGCCTGCCAGGGCATGACGACGTGATAGCCCCAGGCGGCCTGTGTGGCCAGCCCGGCCTCTGGCAGGCCCAGGCCGAAGCGAATGTAGGCAGTGAAGAGCAGCAGCCCGAGTCCCGGCGTGAGCGTCCACAGGAAAGTGGGCCATGGCCGGCGTTCGCCGGCAAGCCGCTGCTCCAGCCACTCCCACAGCATGGGCAGCAGCAGCAGCGCCCCGGGAGCGCGTGTCAGACCCACTAACAGGCCGAGCGCGCCAGCCAGGGGCCAGCGCCGCTGCTGCATGGACCAGAAAACGCCCATCGCCAGCAGCAGGAACAGGGATTCGGTATACGGCGCCAGGAAGAAGAAGCCCGTGGGGAACAGCAGCGTGTACAGCACCGCGCGCTTGGCTGATTCATCGCCAACGAGCCGCCGGCCAACGGCCTGCAAGAGCGCCAGCGCCGGAACCAGGGTCGCTCCCGAGACGATTAACCCTGCCAGCGCGTAATTCTCCCTCAGCACACGGCCAACCACATGCATGAGGGCGGGGTAGAGTGGGAAGAAGGCGACGGTGTTGTCAGTAGCGTGGTAGCCGCTCTGGGCGATGCGCATGTACCACAAGGCGTCCCAGCGTTCCCAGATCTTGACCAGCTCCGGGTTGGGCTCGTCGGGCCGCAGCAGCAGCTGCAGCCAGGTGCCGCGCACGGTCACCGGGCGATCGAATTGAACGGACAGGACGCCAACCAGGGCCAGGCCGGCGAACAGCAACACGTAGAGTCCGGCGCCGATCAGCAGCTGCGGATGCGCTGCCAGCCAGGCGCGAACGGCGCCGGCAACCTCAGCCTGGCGCCGCTTCAGGCTCATCGTGCTGATGGTGGGCAGCGGCAGGGTTCGAATCATGGCAGTATCCGGAATGGAAACAAGCTGACGAACCCAAACAGGTACATGCCCAAATAGCCCCATCGTGCGGCGGCCGGCAGACGCTGCGTCAACAGCGCAATAGCAATCGCTACCGCCGGGACGGCCGGCAAGAAATAGAAGATGTACATCACGCGGCCGGTCGCCGCCAGCGCGAAGAACGGCAGATAGGTCGCCGCCAGCCAGCACAGCGCCACGGCCGCCAAACGATCGCGGCCCGCCCACAAGCAGTGGCCAGCCAGCGCCAGTGCAATGGGCGCGACGAAGATCAGGTATGGATTGAACGCGCCGGTAAAGGCGATCTCGGGGATGCGCCGGACCACCTGGCCATTGATCTCTACCACCCTGTCCAGGTGGTAGTACGGCATTTGGGTCTGGTTCAGCAGCCAATCCCACGGATAGCTCGCCTCACCGGAGCGTTCGCCGGCCTTTAGGCCAAGGCCGTAGCTGAAGATCCGCTGCAGGTGCTGAATGGGCGTGCTGTAGGTCGTAAACAGGCGGTCGAGCACGAATAACCCGCCGCCAAAGGCCAGCAGCGCTGCCGCGGCCGCTCGGGCCAACTTGCCGGCGGCAAGCCGCGGATTCTCGTGCTCTCCCCATAGGAAATAGATTTCCAGTCCCACGAACGCCAGCGCCAGCCACAGACCATTGATCTTGACCAGCCCGGCCAGCGCCAGGCTCACGCCCGCTGCCACCGGCCAGCGTCGCAGGTAGCAGTAGACGGCCAGGATCGAGAACGTGAGGACGAACACGTCCAGGGTGGCGATCCGGCTGTGGACGAACGCCAGGTTGTCGAAGGCCAGCAGGAACGCGGCGATCAGAGCCGCTGCTTGTGAGCCGCCGGCGGCCAGTACGACAGCCGCCGTCAGCCCAATGGCAGCTGTACCGAAGATAACCGCCGGGATCCGCCAGCCGTAGGAATTGTCGCCGAAAACCGCCATCGAGCCGGCGATGAGCAGCTTGCCCAGCGGTGGATGCTCGGTGTTGGGGTCGAGACCAGCTGCCTTGCCGGCGTATGGCTGCCCCTGCTCTACCGGCAAGTCCAGGATGACTCGCGCGGCATTCACGTAGTAGCGCTCGTCGAATATCGTGCGACCGGTGGGAACATCCAGCCACAGCACCCGCAGCAGCAAGCTCACCAGCATCAGTTGGGATAGCGCGAGCCACCACCAGAAAGCCCCTGCCACCGGGGCGGTGGTGGACCGCCCCGGCAGGGGGAGTGGCAGAGGCCCAGAAGGGCTCAGTGGGAAGGTGGCGATGTTCTAGGTAGTCGTGGTGGTGGTAACGGTTTCGGTGGTGGTTTGCGTCACCGTCTCCGTCCCGGTCACCGTTTCGGTCTCGGTCTCCGTCTCGGAGGCCCCCGTCTTTGTGGTCGCGACCTCGTGATGCGTGCACGGGTTGAAGCCATCGCCGCCGCCCGGCGGGCCAGTGTGGACGTGGTTCTTGTCGCCGCAGCCCCAGCCGGGCCGCGTGCCGTCCTCAGAATGCCCGGGCGCGCTGGCCGAATTGCCGTGGCTGGCGCTACTCACATGGGCTTGTCCGTGGGCCTCACCGGAATGACCGTGGCCGGACGGCGCGGCGGCCGACAGACCGACAAAGGCGCTCAGCATAATCGCACTGGTCGCCGTGGCAACGCCTAGCTGAATGAGTCGTTGCCGGATGGATCCTCGCATCTGCACTCTCCCTGTGTGGCGGCTTGGAATTTTGAGGCTCGGCTTGCCGTCCTCCAACTTCTACGCCGCAAACCTGTAACGGTTTCAAAGGGCCGAAAGTGATCGGTCCGCCGCTGGAGAGTGTTAGTTGCTTGCTTAGCGAAGAGGCCGGTTGGCGGCTTGCTCTTTGCGCCACTCCTGGGCAAGTACGGCAAAGGTGCCGTCCACGGGCCGGCTGCTGCCGTCCGTGAGGCCCCAGATCTTGTCGGTTGGCTCAGGACCCTGCGTCGTCCAGACGTAGGGCGCGCCACCAATGACGAACTGCGGGAACTCGCGGATGGCGCGCCACATCTCCACGTAGCCCTGAGCACGCTCCTCGGGCGTCGAGCCCTCAGCCCCGAACTCGCTCACCAGCATCGGCCGGTCAAGTCCGAACGACGGCCACTGGGCCAGCAGCTCCTTGGGGTCCTTGTCGTACACGTTCATCCCGTACAGCAGCCAGGGGCGCCTGTCGTCGCTGTCCTCGAGCATGTCCACGACGCGCGGCACGAAGTCCATTTCCGCCTCGCGGTAGATGACCGGGTGATTGGGATCGAGCTCATGGAACACGTCGGCGATCTCGAGATAGGCGTCCTCGAAGGCCGGGTACATGTCCGAGTCCATCTCCCAGAACACTTCGTTGCCCACGCCCCACATCCGCAGCGCCGGGAAATTCTTGAAGCGGGCAACTTTCTCGCGAGCCTGCTGTTTCAAGGCGCCCACGAAAGCCGGGTCGCGGTAATCGCCTTCCGGAGGGAGGTTCAGCGGCATCACCACGCCAATCCCGTACTCGTTCGCCAGGCTCAGCGTCAGCTCGTCGAACTTGTCCTGCTCGTAGCCTTTGTCGGCATCCCAGCCGGTAATGGTGTTCACGCCCGCATCGCGCAGCAGCTCGAAATCACGGCGGTAGTTAGCCGCCCGCTGCGCGTCGGGCAGGTAGCGGTAGATGGGGTCGTAGCCCATGCCGATGAACAACTGCTCCTGGCCGTTCACCAGGTACTTGTAGCTGCCGTCTGGCGCTTTCGCCGTCGTTACCACGCTTCCCGCGCTCGGCGGGGTAGCGTCAGCCGCCACGCTTGGCGCGACGGCGCTGCCGGCTAGCATCGCCGACAAGGCGAATGCCGCCAGAGTCTTCCTCGTCACGGGGGTCCATGCTAAAGCTGGGCCATCAAGATTGAGTGAAGAGCTGCGATGGATAAACAGGCTTACTATGGGCCTGTGGAAGCCATCGAGCTCAATCAGGTAGTCCGGTCGCTGCGCTCCGTTCGGCGCTTCTCCCCCCGGCCGATCCCCGAGGACGTGCTCCTGGACGTGCTCGAGAGTGCCCGCTGGACTGGCAGCGCCAAGAACACACAGCCTTGGCACCTCATCCTGCTGCGCGAGCGAGAGACGCTGCGGGCTCTCTCAGCGTGCGGGCAGTTCGCCTACCACCTGGCCGATGCCACGTTGGGCGTGGCGCTCGTCATGAACGGCCGAGGCAACGCCTTCGATGCCGGCCGGCTGGCGCAGAACATCATGCTGGCCGCCTGGGCGCACGGCGTCGGCTCGTGCATCGCTTCGCTGTTCCCCGACGACAATGAGGCCCGCGCCAAGGAGCTGCTCGGCGTCCCGCCGGAGCGCTGGATGGGCACCGCCATCTCCCTGGGCTATCCGGCCGACGAAGCAGCCCTCAAGGTATCTCTAACCCCGCTGCGAACCAGCGGCTTGCCCCTGGGCCGCACCAGCCTCAGCGAGCTCGTCAGCCGGGATCGCTACGACCAGCACTAAGCCCAGTATGTATGTACTCATCGACGCAGTATTATGTACGTATGCCGAAAAGGACGACCATCGAGATCGATGAGGACTTGTTGGCGCGGGCCAAGCGGGCCTTACGTAGCGGAACGACACGGGCGACCGTCGAAGAGGCGCTGCGTCGCGCGGCCGAAGACGCGGAGGAGGACGTCAGGCGGCGAACCGAGGGGCAGCGCCTCTACCTAAAGGAGCTGAGCACTCGGGTTGACCTCAAGGTGTTGGCGTCGGAGGACATGTGGCGCTAGGTGGATGGGTCCTCGACAAGAGCGCGGCGGCTCGAGCTGACGACCCGGTGATCGGCGCTCAACTGGCCGAGCTCGCGGGTTCCCTGTTCGTATGTCCCATCGGCGAGTTGGAACAGCTGTACTCTGCGAGATCCGCCGCCGACTATGACGATCTCAAGTCCATGCTGCACGCTAACTTCCAGATCGTTGTGGCGCCACCAGACCTCCTCGACCGGGCGCTGCGGCTCCAACAAGACCTAGCCCACCACCACGGAATGTGGCACCGCACGCCCATCCCTGACCTGTTGATCGCCGAGACCGCCCTGTTCCACAGCCTCGGTGTCATTCACGTCGATCGTGACTTCGCGAGGATCGCAGAGGTTCGTCCGCTGATTGCCCGCCGGCTCGGTAACTAACCCCCTGTTGGGTCTCTACGCAAAGCCGTACAACGCCTTTGCATTGTCGCAGAGGATCTTGTCGACCACTCGGCCGTCGAGCTCATTCATCTCCTTCAGATGCCGTAGCGCGGTGAGCTCGCTGGACGTATCGGCGTGGCCATAGTCGGACCCAATAACGAGGTTGTCTTCGCCCGCGTATTTGAGCACGTAAGGGAGGTCGTCGTCCGTCTGGCAGGCCACGAATATGCGGTTCTCGCGCAGCAGCTGGCGGCTGCGGTCGAACTTCTGGCCCAGCAGTCTCTCCTTGCGCGGCGGGATGTCGTGCAGGACGTAGGGCACCCACGAGGCGCTGGTTTCGATCAGGCCGAAGCGCAGTTCCGGGAATCTGTCCGGCACGTCACTCATCACCAGGCTGTGAAAGCAACCTACTGCCGGCAGCTTTGTGAGGGAAAACACCGTCTCGGGATAGTTGTAGGTGTCTGCCAGCACGGTGCTGCCCACCCCGGCGTGGATGCAGATCGGCATATTAAGCCGGCTCGCTTCCTGGTAGAGCGGGAAAAAGTAGGGGCTGGTGGGGGGCCGGCCTGCGTCCCACGGGCGCATGTGGACGGCACACGCCCCGTGCTCCTTTGACCAGTGGAGCTCTTCGAGCGCCCTGTCCATCAGGAGCAATGGCAGCAGCGCTGCCCAGCGCAGTCTGCCCTCGCCTTTGGAACAGACGTCGGCGGTCCAGCGGTTGTAGCACGTGTGAAGCGCGTACTCGACCTCCGGCTTACCCGTCACGGTGAGCAGGAATAACGTGGGATACAGGACCTGGATGTCCACCCCCAGCTCGTCCATGTGGGCTAATCGAGCTTCCACGCTGCGCGCTTCGCGCGTCTCTTCGCTCGTGCCCGATCGTTCGTACTCGAACACGCGCTTTTGAAACGACCGTCCATCGATCAGCCAGAATTCGCGAAATGTCGCTGGAGCGTTGACATCCGAGTTGGCAAGGAGTTTCGGCTTGAACCGGATGAAGGCTTCATCCATGAACTCCCAGGTTCGCTCCGACTCAATCAGATGCGTATCGGCGTCAATCGTTTGCACAGTCATCTCCTTTACACCCCCAGGTAGGCGTGCTTGATGTCCTCGTTGTGCCTCAATTCTTCCGGCGCTGATTCATGCACGATACGCCCCTGCGACAGGATGTAGACGTGATCGGCTACGGCCAGTCCAAAGCCGAAGCGTTGTTCGGCGAGGAGGATGGACATGCCCTCGGCCTTCAGCTGGTGGATGAGGTCCTCCACCTGACTGACGATGAGTGGCGCCAGTCCCTCCGTGGGCTCGTCCAGGACCAGGAGCGATGGGTTGCCGACCAGCCCTCGGCCACAGGCGAGCATCTGCTGCTCGCCGCCGCTGAGCTTGGTGCCACCATGCCGCTCCCGCTCGCGCAGACGCGGGAACAGCTCCATGATTCGCGCGGCGGTCCAGGTCCGGCCATGGCCGAGTGGTCGCTGCGCAACCTGCAGGTTCTCGCGCACCGTGAGTGAGCCAAATATGCGGCGCCCTTGCGGGACGAGACCCACGCCCGATCCGACCACGCGGTAAGGCGGCCAGCCGGTAATGTCCTTGCCCTGGAACACAATCTGACCACGCCGCGGCGGGGTGAGGCCCATGATGGAGCGGAAGAGCGTCGTCTTGCCGACCCCGTTGCGTCCCAAAAGCACCGCCACCTGACCTTTTCCCACCCGCAGCGACACGCCCTGCAGCACGTAGCTGTCGCCGTAATAGGTGTGGATATCTCGGACCTCAAGCACGAGCTTGCTCCGCTTCCGTGCCGAGATAGATTTGCGACACCCGCTCGTCCCGGCGGACTGTTTCCGGCGTGCCCTCCACCAACGCTTCGCCAAGATGCAGGACCGTAATCCGATCAGCCAGCTCGAATGCGACGTCGACGTCGTGGGACACGAGCACGATGGTCACTGCGCCGCGCAGTTTCTGCAGGAACGCCGTCATGCTCTTGCGCTCGCCTTCCGACAGGCCGGCCGTCGGCTCATCGAGCAGCACCACTTTCGGTTGGCCAGACAACGCCAGCATCACCTCGAGCTGGCGCTGTTCGCCATGGGACAGATGCCGAGCCTGCACGCCGCGCTTGGTCGCCAGGCCGCCTAGCTCCAAGACTTCGTCCACGCGGGCCATGGCTGGTCCATAGCTGGTTGCCGGCCGGTGCATGGCGAAGGCCGCATGCGCGGGCTGGACGGCCAACAGAACGTTCTGCTCAACCGTCAATCGCCGGAACAAGCTGCTCACCTGGAACGTTCGGGCCAACCCCTTGCCGGCACGGACGTAGTCTGGGGCGTGCGTAATCTCCTCGCCGTACAGGAAGATGCGTCCCGTAGTAGGCGGGGTGATGCCGCTCAACACGTGGAACAGCGTTGTCTTGCCTGCCCCGTTGGGGCCGATGATTACCCGGCATTCGCCAGGCTCCACTTCCAGATCGATCTCGCGCAGCGCATGAAGGCCCTCATAGCGCTTGCTGAGTTGGTTGGCGGTCAGGGCCTTCACGTCGCCTCGCTCGGAACCGCGGCCGGAACTGCCTCTTCAGCGGCGCGATTGCCCGCCGGCCGCTTTCGAACGGGCAGTCGCTGGCGTATCCAGCCTACGATGCCCTCCGGCGCGAACAGGATGACGATGACGTACAGAACGCCCAATACCAGTGGCCAGCGCCGAGTGAAAACGTTGGCCATCTCGGAGACCGGCTCGATAATGGCGGCGCCCACCAGCGGGCCGATGACCGTCCCAGGGCCGCCCATGATCACCATCAGCAGCGCCTCGGCCGATGGATCGACCTGCGACCAGGCGGGAACAACTGCCCCCACCAGATAGGCACGCAGGACGCCGGCCACGCCGGCGTAGGCGGCGGCAACGATGAACGCGGTGTACTGGTAGAGCCAGGTGTGGTAGCCCAGCGAGCGCATGCGCAGCTCGTTTTCCCGAATGCCTTGCAGCGCCAGGCCAAAGGGTGAGCGCACCAGGATGGCGAAGATGGCCAGTAGGATCAGGAAGACGGCCAGCACAAAAAAGTAGTAGGGTCTCGCGTCCGTCATGGACCACGGGAGGAAGCCGATCTCGGGACGTGGGATGCTGCCCAGGCCGTCATCGCCACGAGTCAGGCTACGCCAGGTGAAGGCCACGGCCCACACCGATTGGGCGAGCGCCAGCGTAATTAAGAGAAAGGTGGCTCCTCGGGCGCGCAGGGCGATGAGCCCGAACACTGCGCCCAGCGCGGCGGCCATGACGATGCCGGCAATGGAGGCCGGGGCGAAACCAAGATCCAGCCTGCGAATGAGCAGTCCCGCGGTGTAGGCTCCGACGGCCATGAAGGCTGCTTGTCCCAACGACGGCAGGCCGGTGTAGCCGGCCAGGAGGTTCAGGCCCATAGCCAGCATGGCAAAGACCAGCACGCGGCTGAGGATGTCGACGAAATAGGACGGTACGGCAAAGGGCAAGAGCACGGCCAGGACGAGGCCAGCGGCAACGCTGAGCCGCTGCATCATGCAGCCCTGCCAAGGAGGCCCGACGGCCGGAAGGCCAGGATCAGCGCCATTGGCACGTAGATGCTGAAGTAGCTCAACCCAGGCGCATACGTCTTGGTCAACGTATCGGCCAGTGCGACAAGCAGGGAGGCGACGAACGCGCCCTCGATGCTGCCCGCTCCACCCACGATGATGACCGCGAACGCCAACAGCAGGACGTCGAAATCGAGCCCAGGGTAGATGCCCAGGTAGGGTGCGCCGAGGGCGCCCGCCAGGCCGGCGACCAGCGAGCCGAGACCGAATACCAGCAGAAACACCCGTGGCATGTTGAGGCCGATGGTCTGCGCCGTTTCGGTGTCGTCCACGCCTGCCCGAACCACCGCGCCCAGCCGCGTCTTGCTGATGATCAGCGACAACGCCAGCGCCATAGCCAAGCCGGCCAGGATCACGAACAAGCGATAGCGGGGATAAGTCAGCGGACCGAGGTCAACAGGCCCCTGGAGGAACCCCGGCGGCGGTAGGCGGAGGAC
>DATGVV010000115.1:0-2248 GCA_035299885.1 Chloroflexota bacterium
AATCGACCGACGGCAGGAGCGGGTTGTCGACCTCGGCCAGCACCTTGCCGCTGCCATCCACCAGGTGGGCGAAGATGGCGTAGCGCAACTTGCCCGGGCGGGCTCCGCCAGGCCATGTCCAGCCGAGGGCCGCCCGCAGCGTGCCGCCAGGCTGCAGCCGCCGCTCTGCGCCAAAGCTCTGCAGGACGATGCCGTTGGCCGCCCGCAGCTCGAGCTTCTCCGGAAGCACCGGCTCGAGTGCCTGGCGCACCTCGCCCGGCGTCAGCTCGTAGCCGCGAATCGTCACGCCCTCGCCAGCAAGCGGGAATGCCAGCGTCTGGCGGTTCGCGAACCGCTCCCTCAGAAAGCGAGCCGTGTCCGTCGTGTCGGCCATGATCAGGTACAGCGCCGGCTGATCGCCGGCTGGTGGAGCGGCAAACTCTGGCGCCCGGTAATCGTCGAACCAGAACACGTCCAACCCGTCGCGGCTCAGCACCGAGCTCATGACCTCGGAGGGATCCATGTCGCCGTCGACGTAGACTCGCCCGAGGTGGTGCTCGGCCGCCAGCCGCTGGACTTGGGGCGCGATGTCGAACGTATAGCGGTAGGGCAGGCCGTAGTCGTTCTTGGTCCAGTAGCCGGGGACCACAGTGAAGAAGATGCCCGCCAGCGCCAGCGCATTCGCGATCAGCAGGCCGAGCGCCACCGCGCCGCCACGTGACCACATCCAGTCCAGCAGCAGCGCTGTGAACAGCGCCGGCAGCGGCACGATAGCCACGAAGTAGTAGGGGTACAGGTCAACCGAGTGCCGCGCGAACAGCGCCACGGGGATGAGCGCCCACGCGAGCAGCAGGCCCAGCACCAGCGGGCACAAGGCCCTGTCATTCTGAGGCCACAGGCCGAAGGACCTTTCCGTCTGCCGCCGCGGCGGAAGGATGACATTTTGGGCCAGGCGCACCGCGGCATACACCAAGCCCGCCGCGAAAAGCGCCTCCTCAACCAGCACCAGCACGCCCTCGACGCCAGAGGTAGAGTCCAGCACGGCGCCGGCTTGCCCAGCGATCGTCTGGAAGCCCTTGTGGCTGGCCATGGTGAGCGCCAGCAGCACGCTGCTGGCATCGATCCGGGGGTGGCTTCCCCCCACGTTCCCGAAGCTCCCCAGCGCCGGCAGCAGCGCGCTGACGAAGTACGGCGCCGACAAGCCCGCCCAGATGGCGAGGCCCGCCAGCAAGGCCAGACCGCTGCGGGCCAAGCGCCGCCAGCCCAGCGCCAGCACGACCGCCGTGCTGGCCAGGTGCAGCAGCCCGAGCACGTACACCTGCGTCAGCACGGCCAGCCAAACGAACATCAGCGCCAGGTCGCGTCCGCGCCCGCGGGCCAGCCAGCGTGCCGCGCTCCAGAAGAACAGGACCTGGAACGGTATAAGCATGTCCTGGGCCTGCATGCGGCGGGCGTAGACGATGGCCCACGAGTTCACCGCGAACAGCAGCGCGGCGATCAACGCCGGCCGCCGGCCGAAAAACTCGTCGACCAGCCGGTACAGGAAGTAGACCGCCGCGGTGTTCAGCAGCGCTACTACGATCGCGCCGGCGATCGGCGCCGAGCCGAAGACCGCCGCAGCCGGCATCATCAGGTACACCTGGAACGGCCCGTTGTTGGCCCCAATCGACGACCGGATGCCCGAGGTTGGCAGCTGCAGCGCGGCGATCGAGCGCAGCGCTTGCGCCCACAGCCGCTCGTCGTCCGACCCGTACTGTCCGTACTGCAGATAGAACAGCCGCAGGAAGGCCGCGAGGGCAATGATGCCTGCGACTGGGAGCCAGCCGGTTGCGGGCGAGGCTTTAGATACCCTCACCTCGCCTCTCCCACTGTGGTGGGAGAGGAAATTGACATCGGCGCGCAGTCTAACAAAAGTCACACTCCGCAGAGGGCCGGCCGGGCTACACTTTGGCGTGGTCGTGCTAAGCGGGGAACTAGCGGTGCCCTGTACCCGCAAACCGCTTCAGCGGGGCCGAAATCCTTCTCGAGGCTTGGCCTCCTCGGGGACTGTGGCGTAAGTGACGTCGAAGGCTGGGTTCCGCGCGGCGGAAGCCCTCGAACCCCGTCAGGTCCGGAAGGAAGCAGCGGTAAGGGGTGTTCTTCCGGGTGCCGTGGAGTTATCTGATCTGAGCCTACTGCGCCGCAAGCTTGAGGTCCGCCAAGTCGACAGAAGGTGCACGACCACGGACTTATCCGTCGTCCACTACGGTAGAGGATGGCTATGACCACC
>DATGVV010000116.1:0-4631 GCA_035299885.1 Chloroflexota bacterium
ATCCGCCGGGCACCGTGCACCTGGCCCTCGTCCGCAGCCCCCATCCCAAGGCCACGATCACCCGCATCGACACAGCCGCTGCCAAGCAGGCGCCGGGCGTGCTGGCCGTGCTCACCGCCGAGGACGTGACCGAGCTGGGCGACGTGCCGATCATCCCCCTGCCCGGCCTGAAGGTTCCGCCGCATCCGCCATTGTGCCGCGGCTACGTGGCCGCGCCCGGCGCCCCGGTGGCCGCGGTGGCCGCCGAAACCGCTGCTCAGGCCCAGGACGCCGCCGCGCTGGTCGAGGTCGAGTACGACCCCCAGCCGAGCGTCGCCGAGCCGGAGGAGGCGCTCAAGCCCGGCGCCCCCAAAGTGTTCGACGAGCTAGACGACAACGTCTGTTACAGCGTCACCAAAGGCTCCGGCGATGTCGATAAGGCCATCGCCGAGGCCGACAAAGTGGTCAAGCTGCGCATCGACAGCCCGAGGCTGGTCGCCCTCGCGTTGGAGCCGCGCTGCGTGCTGGTCGTGCCGGAGAGCTTGGGGCAGGGGCTGACGGTGTACAGCTCGACGCAGTCGCCGCATGGCGATCGGCAGGCGCTGGCCCAGGCGCTGCGCTACCCCGAGAACCAGATTCGCGTCATCGCGCCCGACGTGGGCGGCGGCTTCGGCAGCAAGAGTGGCGCCTACCGCGAGTACATCCTGGCCGCCCACCTCGCTCTGAAGCTGGACCGGCCGGTCAAGTACGTAGCTACCCGCAGCGAAGACATCATGACCACCATCCAGGGCCGCGACATGGCCATCACTGCCGAGCTGGCGGCAAAGGCCGACGGCACCTTCACCGCCTTCCGCATCCACAACATCGCCAACCTGGGAGCCTACCTGCACTCCGCCACGGCCATTCCGCCGTTGTTCATGTTGCAGATGGCCCCCGGCTGCTACCGCATCCCCAACGTCCAGGCCAGCGTGGTTGGCGTGTTCACCAACACCACCTCCACGGGCCCTTACCGCGGCGCCGGCCGCCCGGAGTCCGTCCTCGCGCTGGAGCGCATGGTCGACCAAATGGCCCACGAGCTGGGCATCGATCAAGTGGACATCCGCCGCAAGAACTTCATCCGCCCGGAAGAGTTCCCCTATCAGACCGCCATGGGCGTGACTTACGACTCCGGCGATTACGAAAAGGCGCTGGACCGCGCTCTCGAGCTGGCCGGCTACGACGACCTCCTCCGGCAGCGCGATGAGCGCCGCGCCCGGGGCGAGCTGGTGGGCATTGGCCTATCCACGTTCGTCGAGCCCAGCGGCGGCCTGGGCTTCGAGAGCGGCCTGGTGCGCGTGGAACGCAGTGGCACGGTCACCGTGGTGACCGGCTCGAGCAGCCATGGCCAGGGCCATGAGACCGTCTACGCGCAGCTCGTGGCTGACCTGCTGCACGTGCCCTTCGATGCCGTGAAGGTGCTCCATGGCGACACCTCCGGCACCCCGCTCGGCACCGGTACCTTTGGCAGCCGCAGCGCCATGACCGGCGGTCCCGCGCTGGTCATGTCAGCCCAGAAAGTCATCGAGAAGGCCAAGAAGATCGCCGCCGGCATGCTCGAAGCCGCGCCGGCCGACGTGGTGCTGGCGGATGGCGGCCTGGCGGTGGCCGGCACGCCTGACAAGAAGGTGCCCTGGCAGGGCGTGGCCATGAAGGCCTACATGGCGCCGCCCCCGGATGAAGAACCCGGCCTCGAGGCCACCTCCTACTTCGATACGCGCGGCGTCAGCGCCTGGGGCTCCGGCACCCACCTGGCGGTGGTCAGCATCTCGCGCGACACCGGCCAGGTGACCGTCGAGCAGGTTGTGGCCGTCGACGACTGCGGCACCGTCCTGAACCCCATGATCGTCGAGGGCCAGGTGGTGGGCGGGCTTGCCCAGGCTCTCGGCCAGCTGCTGCTCGAGGAGGTCGTCTTCGACCAGAGCGGCCAGACCCTGACAGGCACGCTCATGGACTACGCCGCGCCCCGCGCCGAGCACATGCCGCCGCTCATCGTGGACCACACCCACACGCCCAGCCCCACCAACCCCTTGGGCGTGAAGGGCGTCGGCGAGGCAGGCACCAACGGCCTGCCGCCCGCGGTCGCCAACGCCGTCATCGACGCCCTGTCGCCGCTGGGCGTCGGCCACATCGACATGCCTTACACCGCGCCCAAGATCTGGCGGACGATCCAGGAGAACTCCCCAGCGAAGGCGGCCTAGGCCATGCGCGTGACCGTCTTCCCCTGGCTGGGCAAGGAATTCGTGGCCATCTCGGCGGAAGGCAAGCGCGGCCTGGCGGCGGATGCTGCCGCGCGAGAGCTGCTGCAGCGCTTCGACGCCGAGCTTCGCCAGCGCGAGCTGTCGATCGATCACACCGTCCGCACTCGCCTGTGGGGCCGCGATCGCGAGGCGCGCGACCTCGGCAGCCGGGAGCGCGTCGCGATGTTGAGCGGTAAAGCGCGCTCCGCCAGCTCCAGCTTCATCTCGCCCGGCCATTTCGATTCCGAGGCCAGCGTGGCGTTGGACCTGCTGGCGATGCGGCCGTCGTCCGGCGCCGTGGACAAGCTGCTGCGCGAGTACGAGCCGCCAATCGTGCCGCTGCGCTACCTGGTCTGGGAGGGCGCCGTCTTCCTGTCGGGCGTTACCTGCGAGCATGGCAGCCTCGACGACCAGCTTGCCGACGTCCTCCCACGCATCGGCCAATCGCTGGTTGACGCAGGCAGCTCCTGGCGCAAGGCCGTGCGGATGTCCTGCTTCCTGCTTCGCAGCCAGCAGCTCGACGAGCTCAAGGGGCTCCTGGTCCGCCGCCTGGGCGGCGACCTGCCGCCCAACGCCGAGTACGAGTTCGTCGACGGCTACTCCGCGCCAGGCAAGCTAGTCGAGATCGAGATCACCGCCTCAGCAAGCTGACGGCATCTGGGCCTAATTTCGTCCGGGAGGCACAAGTCTTGCGTGCTGACGCAAGTACTCCATGGACCAGCCGGCCGCCCCCCAATGCCACGTCCCTGACTGTGGCAAGGATGCGCTGGTCTACCTCACCGGCCGGCCGCTGTGCTCGGAGCACTACCTCGAGAACGTGAACGAGCTCAACGACCTCGGCCTCACCCCCCGCGGCCTGTACGAAGGCCGTTTCAGCTCGGGCGAGGCCCCTGAAGACCGTCAAGTGCGGGAGCCGGTGGAGGGGCCGCGCGAGCGGGCGCGCAATCGGGAGGACCCGCTCAAGTAGGGCTCTGTACTATGGGATCGTGGCAGCCAAGCGCCGCGATCCCGACGATCTAGCCGGAGCGCTAGCCCGCCGCGATCGCCAGCTCATGGCGCTGCACGATGCGTCGCTCGCGATTACCGAAGACCTGGAGCTGAAATCGGTCCTGCAGCGGGTCGCGGACCTCAGCCGCGAAGTGATTGGCACGCGTTACGCTGCCCTGGGCGTCCTGGACGCCACTAGCCAGCGGCTGGCGGACTTCATCACCACCGGTCTCGATGCCGCCACCTACCACAGCATCGCGCATTTGCCCACGGGCGAGGGACTGCTGGGCTACCTCATCCGCGAAGGGCAGCCGGTCCGCGTCGATCGCATCGCGGATCACCCGGATTCGGCTGGTTTCTGCGGCAATCACCCGCCCATGGGCAGCCTGCTGGGCGTGCCCGTCATCTCAAAGGGCATAGTCCTGGGCGACCTGTACCTGTCCGACAAGGTGGATGGCAGCCCGTTCACGGAGGACGACGAGCGGACGCTGGTGCTGTTTGCTGCGCACGCGGCCGCGGCCATTGACAACGCCCGCCAGTATGAAGCGGCCGTGGCTGAGCGCGGCACGCTGGCCGCCATCCTGGACAGCATGAATGAAGCGGTGTTCGAGGTCGATCAGGACGGCCGGATCACCCGCGTGAACCGCGGTACCTGCCGGCTCCTGGGGCAGGCGGAAGCGATCATCGGCCGCCGCGCCTCGGAGCTGTTTCGATGGGAAGACGCCGGCGGGCGACTGCTGGACGAGGAGGAGTATCTCTACCGCGAAACGTTTCGCACGGGCAGCCGAACGGAGTCCAGCGATCGTTTTCAGCGCCTCCCGGATGGCAGGCGCACGCCCGTGGCCATCAGCTCAGCCCCTATACGCGACAGTCGGGGCCGCGTCATGGCCGCCGTTCAGGTGGTTCGGGACGTCAGCCGCGAGCGCGAAGCGGAGACACTCAAGGACCAGATCATCTCGCTGGTATCCCACGAGCTGCGGACGCCGCTGGGGCACATCAAGGGCTTCGCCAGCAGTCTCCTGGAGCAGGATGTCGAGTGGGACGCAGCCACGCAGCGCGACTTCATCACCGAGATCGACCGCGAAGCCGATCGCCTGGCGGCGCTGGTCAGCGACCTGCTGGATATGTCAAAGATCGAGTCGGCCGGCGGTGGCTTCCTGGAGAAAGCCCTGGGCCGCCCGGCGGAGATTGTCAAGCAGGCGCTGCAGGTCGTTGCGAATATCACTGCCGATCACGTCGTGATCAATGAGGTGGGGGAAGATCTGCCGGCCGTCATGGCCGACGGCCCGCAGATCGAGCGGGTGATCGCCAACCTGGCCGAGAACGCCGGCAAGTACTCCGATCCGGGTACCGAGATCCGCGTTTCGGCCGCGCTGGCCGACGGGCAGG
>DATGVV010000117.1:0-3717 GCA_035299885.1 Chloroflexota bacterium
GTCCAGCTTGTCGTTGCGGGCCGCGGCCGTGAGGTCCATGCCCAGCTGGTCGATGGTTGGCGTGCGGCTGTGGCGACCCTCGCCATGCGGCGCGCCGCCCGACTGCGACAGCACCTGGATGGTCTGGGTGCGCACCTTCTCCAGGTTGACGCCCAGGCTTTCCAGCACGCCGGCGGCGATGCCTTCTCCCTCGCGGACCAGGCCCAGCAGCAGATGCTCGGTGCCTATATAGTGGTGGCCTAGCCGGCGCGCCTCGTCGACGGCCAGCTCGATCACCTTCTTGGCGCGCGGCGTGAGACCAATCTCCCCCACGACCATGCGATCGCCGCGGCCGATGATGAACTCGACGGCGCTGCGGACTTTGTTCAGCTCGACGCCCAGGTTGCCAAGGACCTTGGCGGCCACGCCCTCGCCCTCACGGACGAGCCCCAGCAGCAAGTGCTCGGTGCCGATGTAGTTGTGGTTGAAGCGCTGGGCTTCCTCCTGAGCAAGCATCAGCACCTTGCGGGCTCGCTCAGTGAATTTGTCGAAGCGGTTAGATTCGTTCACGCCTGTAACTCCGAGAGACTGCCTCCACCCGCAATACCCCTACTAGCAAATCAAAGCCCAACCGTCTCGTCTTCAAACTGCAACGCTGCCAGCTTCTGCAGCTCCTCATTGCGCGGAGGTTGAGCTTCTTGGTCAAGAATAGCACCGGCCTTCCCCTCTTCTTGCGCGTCGCCGCGGCCTGACGGGTATTCGTCAAGCGCTTGCCTGATACTGAGACTTAGCCGCCGCCGGGCGACATCGACGTTGGTGATCTTGACCTGCACGCGCTCGCCCTCCTGAACCACCTGGCTCGGGTTGGCGACGTGCCGATCGGCTAGCTCGGAGATGTGGATGAGGCCCTCGACGCCATCCTCAAGCCGGGCGAAGGCGCCGAATTTGGTCAGGCGAGTAATCGTGGCCGGGACGATCTGGCCAGGCTGGACATGGGAGATCAGCTGCGACCAGGGATCGGGCTGCGCTTGCTTGAGGCTCAAGGCGATCTTCTTCGTCTCCGGGTCGACGTGGACCACAGCCACGTCCACCTCCTGACCGACCTGCAGCACCTCACTAGGATGGCCGACTCGCGTCCAGGACAGCTCGGAGACGTGGATCAGACCGTCGGCGCCACCCAAATCGACGAAGGCGCCAAACGTCGCCAGGCTGGTGACGCGCCCGTGGCGGATCTCGCCGGGGTGCAGCTCCGAAATCAGCGCCTCCTTGCGCTTGCCTCGGCGCTCCTGCATGGCCGCCCGCTCGGAGACGATGAGCCGGTTGCGGGGGCGGTTCATCTCGATGACCTTGACGGCCAGCTGGCGGCCAACCATCTCCTGCAGCCGGCGCGTGGTTAGCTCCTCGGCAGTGGCGGGATCGCCGCCCGCGCTCGCCTGCAGCTCGTCGCGCCGCAGCTCGGCGATCTGTGAGATAGGCACGAAGCCGCGGATGCCCATGTCGATGATGAGGCCGCCGCGATTGAAGTCCACGACCGGAGCCTCCACGATCTCACCGTTGTGGAGCAGCTCCTCGGCGCGGCGCCAGCCCGCCTCGGAGGCGGCGCGGCGCAGTGACAGCACAACATGCCCTTCGGCGTTCTCGGGCTGCAGCACGTAGGCCAGCACCTTGTCGCCGACGTGGAGCCGTTCCAGGTCCTCGGGATTGCCGAGCTCGCGGCCAGCGACGATGCCCTCGGATTTCAGGCCAACGTCGACCAACACCTCTTCTGGATCAACGCGGACGATGTAGCCCTCGATGATCGTCCCGGGGCGCAGCGTTTGGAGGTGGCGCTCGGATTCCTCGAACAGATCGCGCATCGAGTCGCCCTGAGGTTCGGTCTCCGGCCGGTTTTCCTCGGACTCTTCTGCCAACCTACTACGCCCTTCTGGCTCGGCCCTAGAACACCCCGCCTCGGTGAACTCGGCGGGGGCCCCACGACACGGGCTAGCCGCTGGATGCAGGCACGATAGCATAACGGCTAGCGCCGAATACTCACTTTGTCGCCCACAGACACGCCGTGGCCGGCGAAGAAGCCCTGGTTGGCCTCGATGGCGTAGGCGTAGTCGCGCGGCGCGTAATGGACCTCCTCCGTTTGAGGCTGCATGTCCTGCACGCTCTCAATCGTCAGGCCCGGCTCGACGAAGGCGATCGATAGGGGCAGCAGCGTGTCCTTCATCCAGAATCCGAGGCGCTTGGCGTCGGCCGGCGGTTCGAACACGAACAGCATGCCGGAATTGGCCGGCAGCGTCCGACGGTTCATCAGCCCGTATTCCCTCGTCACCTCATCGTCGGCGATTTCGACCGCCAGCTGGACCTCAATGGACTTAGCGTGGATGGTGATGCTGCCGGTCTTGAAGATTGGCGCTCCGGACGGAACGGAGCTCGGCGGCGGGGCAGAGCTCCGTGGCGCCGCGGGACTGGCACTGGGAGGCGCGGTTGTGGCAGCGCCACAGCCCGCGAGCAGGAAAAGTGTCCCGGCCAGGAGCCGCCTGCGCATACCCTGCAATTCTCACGCACAATGGACTGGTGACCGCGGGCGGCAAGGTGTTCCTGGCGGGGCTGGTGATCGCCGGCGGCGGAGCCATGGTGCTGGCAGCGGGAAGCCGCTTCCCCACCAGCCTCGCGGCGGCACGGGCCAACCCAGCCACGGGGCCGCTGGCCGCGGGGATCGCGCTGGGGGTACTCGGCTGCTTCCTGTACGTGCTGCAGCCGGCGTTCGATGCGGCGACCGCGCAGCGAACGCCGTTCGCGACACTTCGGACCAGCCTGGCCATGCTGGTGGCGGCCCTCGTCACGGCCAACTTGATCAGCCTGCCCGTTGTCGCCGCCCAGCAGCGCGGCGTCGCCGCGGCCGGCCAAGGCGGCCCAACCCTCGGCCCGCTGGGCCTTGCCTATGTGATTGCAGCCAGCGAGCTGCCCATCCTGGCTGTGGTCTGGCTGCGGTTGGTGCGGCCTGGCTGCCTGAGCTGGCGCGAGCTCGGGCTGCGCCCGCAGCCGCTCGGGGACCATCTGCGCCGAGGACTGCTGGGTGGGGTGGCCCTGTTTTTGGCCGCGGCCATTGTCGGCGCGGCACTGACCAGGTTCGGCATCCGGCAGAACCAGTTCGAGCGCTTCGAGGGCATCGAAGGCGCGCCCCCGGGCCTGTTCCTGTTGGCCGCGGCGGCGGGCTGTATCCTGGCGCCGCTGGCGGAAGAGCTGTTCTTCCGCGGCTACATCTTCCAGACATTTTCGCGGCGATACGGAGCGCTCTGGGCTTACCTGTTCTCGGCGGGCCTGTTCGCTATCGTGCACGCCAACCTGGCCGCCGCGGTGCCGGTGTTTGTGCTGGGGCTGATGCTTGCCCGCATCTTTCAGACAAGCGGCAGCGTTCTGCCCGGCATCGTGGCGCACGGCGTCAACAATGCCATCGCCTTTGCTCTGCTGTACTCCGGAATTAGAGGCTGATGCCCCAGCTCTCGATGACCGGCACCTGCGCGTGGGCAGTCATGTCGAAGTGGATCGGGGTCACTGATATCTTGTTGCCGCGCAGGGCAGCCGAGTCAGTGCCCTCACGCAGGTCATAGGTCTGTTCCACGCCGGCCGACCAGTAGTAGACCCTTTTGCGGGGGTCGAGGCGTTTCTCGAAGATGTCCTCGAATCGCGACTCGCTGTTGCGGGTAATCTCAACGCCGGCGATCTCGCTCTCGGCCACGGCCGGCA
>DATGVV010000118.1:0-14207 GCA_035299885.1 Chloroflexota bacterium
TCTTTGGCAGCCCCATATAGGTCCATACCAGCCCACCCCGCTTGTGGCACGGATAGGCTGTGAGCTTGACTTTGTGGGCGAAATCGGTCTCGTCCGGTTCCGAGGGCTGCTCCACGCAGTTGCCCTCGACGTCGTACTTCCAGCCGTGGTAGATGCAGCGCAAGCCGTTCTCGCGGTTGGCGCCGAAGAACAGTGAGGCGCAGCGATGGGCGCAGCGCTCTTGGACCAGGCCGATGCGGCCGCTGCTATCGCGGAAGGCGACCAGCTCCTCGCCCAGAAGCTTGACGCGCACGGGTGGGCAGTCAGGCTCCGGGATCTCGGAGCTGAGCACGGCCGGGATCCAGTAGCGCCGCAGCACCTGACCCATAGGCGTGCCGCGGCCGGTGCGCGTCAGCAGCTCATTCTCCTCGCGCGACAGCATCGCTTCCTCCTACTTGTACGGCCCGATCTTGGTCAGCGCCGCCTTCACGAACTGGTCATCCACGACGTTCGCCAGATCGGCCTTCTGCTGCTGCTCGCCATGATCCACCCAGAAATCCTGCTGCTCACGCAAGCTGTCCAGGTTCAGCTTGCCATCCGAGTCCAGCCCCTGGATGCTCATCTGGTCGAACAGCGAGCGGTCCTTGACGGCGGTGTGCTTGAGGAGCGCATCGATGCCTTTCTGGCGGGCCGTTTGATCTTTCTTGACGAAGCCATCGTTGTACATGCGCACGCCCTGCAGGTAGGCGGTGATGAAGGGCACGGCCAGGGGGCCCTTGGCGAAGTCCGGCCCGTACAGGATGCCGGCGGTCTGCGCTCCGGGATCGACGTCGTAGTCGTGCATCAGCAGCACGCCCGTCTTCTGCTGGTCGACGATGATCGTGCGGAAGGGCTCGATGGCCGCCCCGGCGTCGATCTTCTTGTTGGCGTAGGCGTTCGCGATCTCGGTCAGCGGCACCGTGACGTAATTCACGTCGTTGGGTGTTAGGCCGCCCTTGGCCAGCTCTTTGGCGGAGGTGATTTCGCCGGTGAAGCCTCTGGCGGGCGTGGCCACGGTGAGTCCTTTCAGATCGGCCACCGACTTGACCTTGCCGCTGTCCCACAGGTCCTTACGGACCAGCAGGTCGGCTACCGGGAAGCCCGGCGGTTTGCTGTCGAGATGGCCCTTGTCGGCGACGACTTTCAAGGTCACGCCCCGGTTGACGGCGTTCCACAGCCCGGCGCTCATGGCTCCGCCGCCGGCGTCGATTTGGCCGGTACCCAGCGGCGGGATCATGTTCACCGCGGAATCGAACGGCACCAGGTCCAGCTCGAGCCCCTGCTGGGCGAAGAAGCCCTGCTCCAGGGCGATGTAGATGCCGGCGTCACCCAGGATGCGCAGCTCGCCATAGCGCACCTTCACCAGCCCGCCGGTAGCGGGCTTGGCCGACGCTGCTGGCACGCTGACGGAGGGCGGGCTAGCGCCGCCGCAGGCCGCCACAACGAGGGCCATGGCCACGGCCGCGGCTCGGAGCAGTCCCCTCTCCCGCTGGCGGGAGAGGGAGCATCGTTGTCCCATCTCAGTAAACGTCGGGCTTGTCGCGCAGCGGCGGCAGACCGTACTTGGCCCATTGATCCCGCACCTGGCGCTGCATGTCCTCCGGAGGCAGCGAGATGGGCGTGTACTCCCACTTCTTCGTCGCGTCGATGGTCATCTTGGCGCCGATCTTGTCGTAGCCGATGCCGTAGCCCTCGTGGCTGGCGCCCGAAGTCGTCGACGGGTCCCAGTGCATCTCGGCGATCTTGGGATAAACCGTGAAGTCGCGGTCGGGCTGGGTGCGGAAGGCGATGGCCCAGTCCACCTGGAAGGGATCGCGCACGTCGATGTCCTCGTCGAACACACCGGTGATCTTGCCCAGGCGCGGGCTGTACGTCAGGGCGGAGGTGAGGACGTTCCGGGCATGGTCTCGCCCTCGCGAGTTGATGCGCACCCACAGATGGCCGTGCGCCGTCGAGCTTTCGGTGATGTGCACGTCCAGCACGCCGGGGATGGCCATGTCGCGCGTCAGGTACTTGTAAACCATGCCCTCGTGCGCGGTGCCGCGCAGCTTCGTGCTCTCGCTCGGCGGCTTCTGCGAGATCCAGGCTTGCAGCAGCGCATGCTTACGCATGGTGATGGCGTTCACTTGGAAGATGAAGGCCGGCTTCTCGGTGACAACGTGGCCGGACATTTCGCCGAACGGCCCCTCCAGCTCGCGCACGCCGGCCAGGATCTCACCCTCGAGCACGATCTCGGCTGAGGCCGGCACCTCGAAGTCCATCGTCCTGGCCTTCACCAGCCGCACCGGCGCGCGCTTCAGGCCACCGGCCACGGCCACCTCATCCAAGCCGTAGTGGATGCGGGCAGCGCTGAGCATGCCCACTACCGGCTCGACGCCGAGAGCTACCGCGCAGGGGGTGTTCCGGCCCTGCGCTTCGTTGCCCAGCACGTGCTTCTCGGTATGGGATTTAGGCGTCAAGTTCATGCCCGTCTTACTGGGCCCCTTGATCTGCATGCGCCGCGTGCCGATGTTGCGGATGCCGGTTTCCGGGTCCTTGGTGATCACGCATGTGGCGGTCAGGAAGGGTCCGGGATCGAACGGTGGCGTCCAGACGGGCACTGGCAGCTGGCACAGATCGACGTCCTTGGCGCTGACGACGATCTCCTGGCAGGGCGCGCTGTCTACAAGCTCGGGCTCGATAGGCTTCGCCAGCGCATCGGCCCAGCGCTCCAGCAGATCGTCCGGCTTGGCGTCGATGCCGAAGGCGTATACCTCTCGGCTGGCGCCGAAGGCTCCTACTACAACGGGCATCTCGAAGCCCTTGACTGCGTCGAACTGGATGGCGTAGCGCTGGTGCTCCGGCATGCGCTGAAACACCTGCCGCGCGACTGTGCTCAGCTCCCAGTCTTTGTCTACTTCCGCGGTGACGTGATGCAGCAGGCCCGCGTTGTCCAGCCCCGCTACGTGATCGCGGAAGTAATCGAACGGCATCGTTAGCCCTGGTACTTGCCCAGCTTGCTGATGGCGTAATCGACGTAGCTGTTGTCGATGACTTTGCCCAGATCGGGCTTCTGCTTGACGTAGTCGTGGGCGGCGTACCAGTCGAGGTCGTAGGCCACGGCCTTGGAGTTGATGTAGCCGTCCGGGTCGTAGTAGTCCCAGCCCATCTTCTCGTACAGGGTCTTGTCCTTGACAGCCGTGTTGTTGGCCAGGATCTCGATCATGCGGGCAGTGTTTTTCTTCTGCTTGCCAAAGGCCTGGTAGTAGTCGCGCAGGCCTTTCACGTAGCCAACCATGAAACGGTTACCCACGTCCTGCGAAATCTTGGGGCCGAACATCGTGATGCCGCCCTGCTGGCCCTCGTACAGCTCCTCGGACTTCCATCTCACCTCCAGCAAGCCTTTCGCCTCGCCCTGGGCCACAAAAGGCTCGATGACGCCGGCCAGGTCAACGGAGTGCGTGCTCAGCGCCAGGGCCATGTCCGGGAAACCGAGCGGCTTGATGTTGATGTCCTTGGATGAGAGGCCTACGGTATTAAGCGCCTTGTCCCACATCGGCTCCTGACCCGTGCCCGTACCCGTCGCGCCCACGTTCTTGCCCTTCACGTCAGCGTAGGTCTTGTACTTGGCCGCGTCGCCCGTGGGCACCGCGACGACAAGGGCGGAGGTGAAGCCATTGATGGGGCTGCCGCTGTGCTGGCCTTTGTCGGCCACGATCTTGACCTCGGCGCCGCGGGCGATGGCGTTGAATAGCGCCGCCGACATCGCGCCTGAGCCGGCATCGATCTGGCCCTGGGTCAGGGCCGGGATGGAATCGCCGGCCGTCTGGAAGGGCACGAACTCGGCTTCGAGCCCTTGCTCTTTGAAGTAGCCCATGTCCTGGGCGATATACAGCGGCGCGTCGGCGGTGATGCCGACCACGCCAATCTTCATGCGGGTGAGGCCGCTGGCGGCCGGGTTGGCTGCCGCCGAAGCGCTGGCGGCGGGCTTCGCGCTCACGGACGCGGCTGTGGCGCTGCCGGCCGCGTTGCTCGCTACCGTGCTCCCTGCCGCGGCGCTCGAAGCGGGCGCCGTGGCGCTACCCCCACAGGCGGCCAGCAGCAGGCACAAGCCGGCGAGCGTGGCCAAGGCTTTGTCATTCCGAGCCAAGCGAGGAATCCGCGCCCGGGCTACGGATGCCTCACTGCGTTCGGCATGACAAAAGCCCCTCATCGTCATGCGTCCCAGCCGGTATCGCTGAACAGCCCGTTTGGCAGCGAGCTCACGTACTCGAGAGCTTCCTGCAGGCTCACGATGTCCGCGTACTTCGCGTTGAGGTCCCAAAGCGAGAGGGCGTGCGAGGCTTGGCCGCGGTCAAAGCAGCCCTCCTCCACCAACGCCACACGGAAGTTGTGGGAGAAGGCGTCCACGGCGGTCGCGCGTACGCAGCCGCTGGTGGTGCCGCCCACCACTAGCACCTGATCGACGTTCCACTGGGTGAGATAGCCCACCAGGGGAGTGCCGAAGAACACGCTGGGCTTCTCCTTTTCGATGACGAACTCGCGCGGTAGGGGCGCGATCTCTTGCACGATGCGCTGGCCAATCTCGGCCGAGGCGCCGGCGGCGTCCTCCGCGCTGCGGGAGTTCTTGAACGCCCACGCGCCTCGATTGCGGCCGTCCAGCCGGGTAATGCCCGTACTGTAGACCACCGGCAGGCCCTTGGCGCGCACGTGCGCCAGCAGCTCGCGCATAGCGTCCACCGCCTCCCAGCCCTCGTAGCCGCAGCTGTTGCGGAAGCGCTTGATGGACTCCTCGATGGGCTCGCGCCGGTCGCCAACAAAGTTGTAGTTCGTGTCGACGACGATCAGCGCCGGCCGCTGCCCGAACCCCTGCCGCTGGCCGTAGCCAGCACCCGCGAAGATGTTTTTGTCCCGCTCGGAAAGGAACTCATCCCAGACGCGTTTCATGGCGGGTATGGTACATGGCGACCGGCTGATTACTCATTCCAGGGCAGGGTTGAGCCTAGCCAGTGGGTCAGGCCTTTGACATCGTCAGGCTCGGCAACGTGCCGCGGCGGTGTTTCGAAGGTGGCATAGGGCGTCAGGCGAAGCATCGCCGCGCTCGGCCATGGTCGATACCAGCACGTCGTCGCCATCCATGACGTAGTACACGAGGCTCATGGCCGGCCCGTTGGCTTGACGGTTGTAGCCGAACACGCACACACGATGCGAGCGCACGAACTCTTGGCGTTCCCGGATGTTCATCGCGCCCTATGATGAGCCATCGTGAGCTTTGCCCGAGGTCTAATCGAAGAATCGCAGCGGACGCATCCGTGGCTCAATCATCAGCTGTTCAAGGACGTCTGGGACGCCAAGCTCAGCCACAATCAGGTGCGCCAAGTGATCAAGCAGCAGGGGGCCTTCTTCCTAGACACGATCCGCCACGCCGCTGTTCGGCTGGCGGCCGTGGGCGGGCCGTTTCCCACGCGTGAAGACCTGGAGATGCAGCGGGCGATGGTCTCGACCCTTGTCGAAGAAGCCGGGCTTGACACGATAGGCGGAAAACAGACCGCGCACCCACTGCTGTTCGCGCGACTGGCCGAGGGCTTCGGCATCAGCGAGCATGAGCTGTTCGCGACGGACTACCTGCCGGAGATCGTGAACGAGAAGAACGAGCTGTTCCGGCTGCAGCGGGAGGGCCCGCTGGCGGCCTTATGCGGTGGGGCCATCGCCAGCGAGGCCATCAATCACGAGCACTCCGCACGGATGCTGCAGGCGTACCGCACGCACTACGGCATTGCCGACGATCACCTAACCTTCTATGCCGTGCACGCCGGTGGCGTGGAGGAAGAGCACGGCGAGCGCGGCATAGAGCTGGTGGACCGGCTCGCCAGCACCGATGAGGCTCGGCACGAGGGCCTGCTGGCTATGCGCCGCGCCATTGCCGCCCGTACCGCCGCCGCCGACGCCATGTACCGGCTGGCCCAGGCCACGCCGCGCTAGCCTGCTACGGACTCACCCACGGGAAGCGCTCGGTGTTCAGCCGTTGCACCAGGCCGGATGGGCCATTGATCCACGTCCGATAGCCGTCGGTGAAGGCCGTCCAGTTGTCGGCCTTGCGCCGGTGCATCTCCTCCGCCTGGCAGCTTTATCCCCACGCGGCTCGCTTGTCAATGCCGACACGTGCCATGGCGACCCATCCGAATATGACCGCTGCCGGCCAGTTCTCAGAGACTCAGCACGAGAAGCTGAAGGTGGGCGCGCATAAAGGACAGTGGGTGGGCATGACGAAGGAGAAGCTGCAGGCAATCATGGGGTAGGCGCAGGCTGTACCCTTGGTGCCACCTTATCGCTTGAGGAGGACCACATGGCGCGCCAACGCCTGCAGCCTAAGAACCTCGAAGACCCCATCCGCTACAGCCGCGGCTGGAAGGTGGGCAATACCGTCTATTTGGCCGGAGCCATTGGCCACAACCCGGACGGCAGCCTCACGCCCGACATCCGCGTCCAGACTCGGCGCTCGTTCGACCAGCTCGAAGCCGTCCTCAAGGAGGCCGGCGGCAGCCTGCGAGACATCGTGAAGATGACGGTGTTCATCACCGATATGCGCTATCGCGAGGGCTACGGTGAGGTCCGAGCCGAGCTGTTCCCCGGCGATGCGCCAGCCAGCACGCTCGTTCAGTGCGTTGCCCTGGCGGCGCCCGGTGGGCTGATCGAAATCGAGGCCGTCGCCGTCTTGGAATGAGTGTCCACGATACGGCCTTGTACGATCGCGGCCATCGTCCGAACCGGCTAACAGCGCTCGCTGTCTGGTAGAGTGGCGCCGAATCACGTTTCGGAGAAGAGCTATGAGACTTCACCTACCGACCATGGTCATTGGCTTAGGCATGCTGCTCAGCGCCTGCGGTGGCGGCGCCGCCCCGGCGTCCTCACCGGCGCCGGCGAGCGCGGCCGCCAAACCGGCGACCTCAGCCTCAGTCGCAGCCAGCGCTGCCGCTTCAGCTAAACCCGCCGCCAGCGGCTCCGCGTCAGCCAAACCAGCCGCGAGCGCCGCGGCCGCGGCCAAGCCGAGTGGCAAGCTGAGCGTTTACTCGGCGCTGAACGAGTCCACCAACAATGCCTTCGTGGACGCTTTCAAGAAGGCCTACCCGGGCGTGGACGTGGACGTGCTGCCTTTGGCGGCGGCCGGCGAGCTGCAGACGCGCATCACCACCGAGAAGAACTCGCCCAAGGCGGATGTGTTCATCGGCGGCTCCAGCGAGTTCCACGATCCGCTCGGCAAGCAGGGGCTGCTGGAGCCCTACAAGTCGCCCAACGCCGCCGGCGTGGA
The DNA here is from genome assembly GCA_035299885.1 of Chloroflexota bacterium. GTDB lineage: Bacteria > Chloroflexota > JAJPGV01 > JAJPGV01 > JAJPGV01 > DATGVV01. Next base: position 7,307 of record DATGVV010000118.1, read on the forward strand.
TCCGGCGTTCAAGGACGCCAACGGCATGTGGACGGGCTGGTACATCGGCATCTTCGGTCTGGTCCTGAACAAGGACCGCTTTGCCAAGGAGATGGCGAGCAAGAGCAAGCCCGCGACCTGGGATGACCTGCTGGCCGCGGACTATAAAGGCAAGCTGGACTTTCCCGATCCGGTGAAGACCGGCGGCGGCTACATCTTCCTGGCCACCCAGGTGTTCCGGTTCAACAGAGACGAGGACAAGGCCATGGATTACATGAAAAAGCTCCATGGCAACATCGGCCAATACATCGGCACTTCTCCGCAAGCCATCGAGCTCGTCGGCCAGGGGCAGTTCCTGGTAGGCCCGAACTGGGGCCACGACATCCTGACGGCTGCTAGCAAGGGCCAGCCCGTGGAGTTCATTGCGCCCCCGGATACGGCCAACGAGGTCGGGGCCATCAGCATCGTCAAGGGCGGGCCCAATCCGACGGCGGCCCGCGCCTTCGTCGACTGGGTACTGACGAAAGACGCCGGCGAGCTGAACGTCAAGCTGTCGAACCGCCTATCGGTGCTCAAGGACGTTCCACCCGCCCCCGGCGCCCCTACCCTCCAGACCGTGAAGCTGGTCAACTACGACCGCGACTGGGCCAGCCAGAACAAGGATCGCCTCATCAAGAAATGGCAGCAGGCGGTGGGCATCTAGTTACCGCGGTACCCAATGTCATCCTGAGCGAAGCGAAGGACCTTTTCGTCCGCGTGGCCGAATACTTCGTGTACATCATGTCAAGCTTCGGCGGCACGATTTACACGGGGATTACAAGTGATCTCGAACAGCGTGTCCGGGAGCACAAGGCTGGATTGAAGAGTCGCTTCACCAGCAAATACCGCGTGCAGAATTTGGTGTACTTCGAAGCCACTTCCGACGTCCATGCGGCGATTGCTCGCGAGAAGCAGATCAAGGGCTGGACACGGGCGAAGGATTCGCTGATCAGGACCCGTAACCCTCTCTGGCGCGATCTGTCCGACGGCTGGCCTAGCGAGGAAGGTTCTTCGTCGCCGCGCTCCTCAGGATGACATCGGCTTGACCACCTTTCGGCGGGAGCCGTGGTTGGGGGTGGTGACGGCCGGGATGGTTGGGCTGATGGTGCTGTTCATCGTCATGCCGCAGGTACAGGTGTTCGCGGTGCCCGGGTTGGACGGCTACGCGGCGTTTTTCCGCGAGGGGCCGAACTGGGTCCGGGCGACGCAGAACAGCCTCATCACCATGGTCCTGGGAACCACTACGGCGGTGTTGCTGGGGTTCGTGTACGCCTACGCGATGGTTTCCAGCAACATGCCCTGGAAGCCCTTCTTCCGGTTGATCGCCATCCTGCCGCTGCTGTCGCCGCCCTTCGTCGTGGCCGCCAGCTACATCCTGCTGTTCGGGCCGCGCGGGCTGATCACGTACGGCGTGTTTGGGACCAGCCCCAACATCCTGGGCTTGTACGGGCTGTGGGGCGTGCAGACCATTGCCTACTTCCCGTTCGCCTACCAGCTGATCGCCGACGTGCTGGCGCGCAGTGAGCCTCGGTTGGAGCAGGCTGCACGCAACCTCGGCGCGACACCTTGGCAGCTCTTCCGGAGCGTGACCCTACCCCTGGCGCGGCCGGGCCTGATTGGCGCCGTGCTGCTGGTGGCCATCTACATCCTCGAGGACTTCGGCAACCCGGCGCTGATCGGCGGCCGCTACACCGTCCTGCCGACACTGGCCTATGGCCTCATCAGCGGCTTTGGCGATTTTGCCGGGGCAGCCGTGGTCAGCACGATCCTGGTGTTGCTCGCCATGGCGCTGTACCTGGCCAGGCTGCGGCTCGAGGGTCGGGGCAGCGTGGTGACCGTGACCGGGCGCGGCAGCGCCATGCCGCGCCCGCCGGTGGCGCCGATAGTCACCTGGAGCTGCTTCGGGGCTTGCCTGGTGCTGGCGGGGCTCATCCTGCTGGTATATGGCGTGCTGGTGCTGAGCGCTCTCGTCAAGTCTTACCCATTCAACTTCACGCCCACACTGGAGCACTTCGGCTACGTCGGCGCGCATTTCACGTCGCTGCGCAACAGCCTGATCGACGCCAGCGCCGCTGCTATCGGCTGCTCGCTGTTCGCCATCCTGCTGGCCTATATCGTGCAGCGCAAGCGTTGGCCCGGCCGCGGCGTGGTGGACTTCCTGGCGATTGTCCCGGCGGCCGTGCCGGGCATTTTCTTCGGGATCGGCTACGCCACGGCGTTCAACCAGAAATGGCTGGACTGGCTGAACCGGAGCGCGCTGATCACGCTCAGCCTCATCTTCTGGAACATCCCGGTCGGCTATCGTGCCGGCATCGCCGGGCTGCAGCAGATCGACCGCTCGATCGACGAAGCCGCTACGAGCCTAGGCGCCGGCAGCCTGCGAGCGTTTCGTGACGTGCTGTTCCCGATGCTGCGTGGGCCGTACCTCACCGGGCTGGTGACGGCGTTCGTGCGCGCGATCACGACTCTGTCGGTCGTCATCTTTCTGTTCACGCCGTCGACCACGGTGGCTACTATCACCATCTTTCAGCTCGTCAACGACTTCAACTGGGGCGGTGCGACGGCTTTCACGGTGTCGGTGATTGCCATGGCCGTCGCGGTGCTCCTGCTGATCTGGGGCATTGGCGGCCGCGGACTGCGCCTGCAGGAGGCTGCTGGTGGCTGAAGCTCATCTGCGGCTGGTCAACATCAGCAAGAGCTTCTCGTCAGAAGCGGCCGCCGTGGATGGCATCTCGCTGGACGTGCCGCGCGGCAGCTTCACTACCATCCTGGGTCCGTCCGGCTGCGGGAAGACGACCACGCTGCGGATGATCGCCGGCTTTTATGAGCCTGACCAGGGCGACATCCTGCTCAGTGGCCGGCGCATCAACGCTGTGCCCGCGCATCGCCGAAACACGGCCATGGTGTTTCAGGATTACGCGCTCTTCCCGCACATGTCGGTCGAGGAGAACGTCGGCTACGGCCTGCGGCTGGCGCGCATGCCCAAAGAAGAAGCGCGGGAGCGGGTGAACGACACGCTCGGATTCCTGGGGTTGGAGCGCCTGGGCAAGCGCATGCCCAACCAGCTCAGCGGCGGGCAGCAGCAGCGTGTGGCGCTGGCTCGGGCGCTGGTCATGAAGCCGGAAGTGCTGCTGCTGGACGAGCCGCTGTCGAACCTCGATGCGAAGCTGCGGGTGCAGGTGCGCGCTGAGCTGACCGGCATCCAACGCCAGCTTGGTCTCACCACGATCTACGTCACCCACGACCAGGACGAAGCCCTCGCGATGAGCGACTGGATCGCAGTCATGAACCAGGGCCGAGTCATCCAATGGGGCACTCCCTGGGAGGTGTATTACCAGCCCAGAACGGCCTTTATGGCTGAATTCGTGGGCGCCGTCAACCTCGTGCCGGCAGAGGTGATCGGCCAGGACGGCGAGCAGCTGCGGGTGCGACTTGAGGGCCACGACCTTGAGGTGCCCTCACCTAGCCACCCCCACCGCGATGAGAGAGGGACGGTATTGCTGTGCATCCGGCCGGAGACGCTGCAGCTGGGCGAAGGACCGGCAGGAGGGCTGTGCGCGCTGGCGGGCAGCGTGCGCCAGCGCACGTTCCTGGGCGCGGTCATGCGCTACACCGTGGCCGTGGGCGACCGCGACTGGTTGGTGGACGTGCCCGATCCCGGCGGCTGCCCGGAAGTTGGCGGGCAGGTTTCCGTGCTGGTCAACCCGGCCCGCGTCCACGTCGTGCCGGAGGTCTAGCCGCCGAAGGCACTGGTATACACCAAGCGGTGGAACCAGTGCGGTCCGGCTTCCTGGACGGGGGCGAAGCGGCCTCGAGGAGCGAGGCCGGAGCGGACACCCCGCAAGACCTGGCTCATGGCGTCGACGTCCTCAGCGTCGACCTGGCGGTTCAGCCAGATGCTGTCGCGCTGCTCGTACTTGGCCTCGTCGAGCACGTAGTGGTACCACAGGAACAGCGTGCGATCGGGCTTGCCTGGAACTGGCATGTAGGCGTTGACCGACAGCCCCCAGGGATAGAAGTTGAGCGTCAGGTTGGGGAACACGAACCACCACAGCGCAAAGACACGCTTAGTCGGATGCGCAAAGCGCGTGGGCAGCAGGTCGGGCTCAAAGCCATGTTCCGGGTTAGCGGCGTAAGCCCACTGCAGCGCCGCCTGGGCGTACAGCTCGGTGCGGTAGGAGTCGAGGTCGATGGCGTCGGCTAGCCCGCCCGGCGCGCGGTGGATGTAGCTGAGATGGAATACGTCCATGTAGTTCCAGGCGTGCTGCTTCCAGTTGCCATCTACCTCACGGATCTCGTCGGGCTGGGGGCGACGCCGCAGCTCGCCCACGGGCAGGCAGGCAAGCGAGCCCTGCACCTCGGCCGTGACGTCAGCGAAGCTCAGCGATGGCTCGCCTAGGGCGACGAACAGGAGCTGCTGCCACTCGGCGACGGGCAGCTCGCGCAGATTGTCCGCTTCTCCGAACTGGACGCCCTCAAAGCCGGGCTGGCCCAGGCAGCGGCCTTCGGTGTCGAAGCGACGGCCATGCTGGCGACAGACGATCGTCCGTTCCCGGCTCGGGCCGTGGACCAGCGGATACCAGGCGTGCGTGCACACGTTGGGAAAGCAGTGGAGCCGCTCCTTCCAGTCACGCGTCAGGAACAGCGGCCGGTCCGGCAGCGTGATCGGCGCATGTGAGCCGCGCAGGCTGACCAGATCGGCCAGCGAGCGGCTATCGGCGCGCAGCTCAGCCGCGCTTCGCTGTGGCGCGAGCAGCCAGCTCCGGGCGAAGATGGTTGCCAGCTCAAATTCCAGGAACGCCGGATCGGTAAACGCCTGCGGCGGCAACGTCCGGGCGGCGGCGATGTCCGGATCGACGTAAAAGTTCCGCGGCTCCAGGCGCATGGTGGCGATGATACTTAGCGCGGCGGGGGCAGCGACACGAGCAGCCCCGCCAGCCCGATCAACAGCACGAGCGCGCTGAGCTCTCCAAGCCACGGTCGCCACTTAGGACGGCGCAGCGCCAGCCAGCCCAGCACAGCGGCGGCCAGCAGCAGCACCTGTTTTCCGGCCAGCACCTGACCATAGACGGTGGCGATGACATCGTCCGGCTGACGGATGTGCACGAGGGCCATGGCCAGGCCGGTAACCGCGACCACCGCCAGCGCGACACCGACGATCTTCCCGATGCCGCTGCGTCGCTCGCGTTCGACGGCAAACAGGACGACCCCTCCCAGCCAGACCGCCATTGCCATGAGGTGCAGGCCATGGACCGCCAGGCCGAGACCTTGCGGCTGGAAGCTGGCGGCATGCTGGCCCAAGCCATCGATGGCCGCCAGCGTCGCTCCCAGCCCTACAGCTATGCCCACGGACAGCTTTCGGTTTGGGCGGACGTCATCCGGTCCCCCTTGCAGGCTGCCGCTGGCCACCCACAGCAGCAGAGCGGCGGCCAGGCGGAACGCCAGCAGCCGGCCGAAGGGCGAAGCTAGCGCGTCGGTGAGCGCATCGCCGTCGAGCGCTTGATCGACGCCCAGGCTGGCGGTCTGACCCACCAGGGCCAGCGGCTCCGCGAGGAGCAGCAGTACGACGCCGGCGTTCGTTAAGCGCCACTGCGCGCCCCCGGCAAACGAACGCGTCAGCAGGGCCACTCCCAGGGTGCCAAACGCCAGCGCGTAGCCGGCGAAATGCAGCCAGCGCGCCAGTGTTTGGAGGGCGAGCCCGAGCGGTGCGACCTGGCCTACATCGGATACGCCGGTACCAGCCAGTGCCGATGGCTGGCCCACACTGAAGGCGAAGCGTCCGCGCGCCGGATGCGTGTCGGCGGAGAGTACCTGCCAGTCGACGATGTACGTGCCCTGCCCATCGGCTTGCACATGGACGGTGGCCTGCTCGCCTTCAACCAGCGCCTTGCCCTGCTGGACGGGCTTGCCGCTCGGCGAGAGGACGCGGATCCCACGGCCAGCGAGCTGCACCGGCTCGGAGAAGGTGATGCGCACGCTGCCTGGGGCCTGGTCCAGGACCACGCCGGTCTGGCAGCGGGGATCGTTCGTTGCCACTCGCGGCTGCGCCAGGGGACCACAGAGGTCGGGCGGGTCCGAGCGGACGAAGCTGGCGTGGGCGAGGGCGGATGCGGGCCACAGCGCGGCCAGCAACGCGAGCGTGGGAAGGAGCTTAGGCAGCGGCGCTAGCGCCGAGGGGCTGCACTGGGAGCGCCGGTTGGCTCGATCCGCGGCCGATACGAATGACCACCCCAGCTGCGATGAGGCACAGCAAGCCCGAGCTCATGAACGCGACCTGGTAATCGCCCAGCCAGGTGCGCAGCGCGCCCGCGCCAAAGGCGGCAAAGGCCGAGCCAAGCATGTGCACGGCCGCAATCCAGCCGAAGATGACCGGCGCGTTGCGCTGGCCAAATATCTTGCCCACCAGGCCCACGGTCGGCGGCACGGTCGCTATCCAATCCAAGCCATAGAAGATCATGAATCCGAGCAGGCCGAACATGCCCAACCCAAAGGCGTACGGCAGAAACAGCAGCGACAGCCCGCGGGAAAGGTAGTAGACGCACAGCAGCAGTCGGTTATCGAAGCGATCGCTCAGGAACCCCGAACAGGTCGTGCCGACCACGTTGAAGATGGCCATAAGCCCCAGGACGCTGGCGGCGGTTACCTCCGAGATGCCGTGCTCCACGGAAGCGGGGATGAAATGCGTGCCGATTAGGCCCAGCGTGCTGGCGCCGCAAATGAAATAGCTGATCGACAGGAACCAGAAATCGCCGGAGCGCACGCCCAAGGCAAGCGCCTGCAGCGGCCCCAGTGAGGCAGGAGGCATGTCGCCAGTGGCGGCGGCATCCGCTCCGTAGCGTGTAAGCCCCGCGTCCGAAGGCTGATCGCGCATCAGCAAGGCGAT